>DAOVBS010000007.1 GCA_030670425.1 Chloroflexota bacterium
GGTAGCACGTTGTGGTGGCGTTACAATCCTGGGCAAATCGGGTTATGACTTCCATAGTGCTCGCTGGTGGCGAGAGCTCAAGGCTTGGTTTTGACAAGGCCCTGGAGGTACTGAGTGGCAAGAGCCTTATCCAGTGGGTAATCGACCGGCTGGCTGGGCTGAGCACGGAGATCATCCTGGCAGCTTCGGGGAGAGCTTGTCCAGATGAACTCCGGGGCGGGCTTGATCCAGGGTTAGGGCGTCAACTCGCCGCAGTGAGATGTCCCAAGTCCGTAGCGGTGAAGGTGGTGGGCGACGTCTATCCCAGCATGGGTGCACTGGTTGGCATCTACTCCGGGTTGGCGGCATCGTCTGCGTCGCGAGCCATCGTGGTCGGCTGCGACATGCCGTTCTTGAACACCGGGTTGCTCGGCTACATGGTGGAGATCTCCCCGGCCTTTGATGTCGTTGTTCCCCGCACGGTGAAGGGGGTCGAGCCACTCTGTGCGGTGTATTCGAAGAGCTGCCTGGGTTCTATCCGTAGCCTGCTGAAGCGCAATGAGCTGAGGATAGGCCAGCTTCTTAATATGGTCAAGGTGCGGTATGTGGATGAGGATGAGATTGCCAGGTTTGACCCGGAACATCTGAGCTTCTTCAACATCAATACGCGAGCTGACCTGGGCAGGGCGAGAAAGCTAGCTGCGGAGAAGAGATGGCAAGGCGCAGTGCCTGACTAGGTGTGGAGTGGAGGAGGGGAGAAATGGTAGAGGCTCACAGCCTCTACCATTTCTACTGGGACAATCGGGAGGTGAACCAAGTACGGAGTGGCTCATCGAGTGTGCCTATTCTGGCCTCCAGCCAGGAGATATCTCCGCTGGCCAGAGCGGCCCTGGCCCCGTCAGGCAGATGGTAACCCGCGAGGGCTTGTTCCGGGTTTTGAGACAACTGGGCCAGGAAAGCGGTGTCATCTCTGGCCTTCGCCAGCACAGACAACAAGGCAGTCTCCAGCTCTGGAATCCGGGCCTCCTGGGGTTGGGCTGGAGCGGCAACGAATCTTCTGAGCCAGCGTCTTGAGGCAACGACTTCGGCGGCCCGTTCCTGGCGAAGGAATACCAGCCAGTAGACCGCGCCTACTGCGCTGCCACCGATGATGTTGCCGATGGTTACGGGAACGAGGTTGTGAAGAAATCCGAGAGTGTTGAGGCTGGCCAGTTGACCTGCCGCTAGCCCGGCAGCTTGGATAACCTCAGCCTGACCCGCCAGGACTATGCCCATGGGAATGAAGTACATGTTAGCGATGCTGTGTTCAAAACCACAGGCTACAAAGGCAGTTATGGGAAAGAGAATGGCAAGTATTTTGCCCGGGACCGAGCGGGCTGCAAAGCACAGCCAGACAGCCAGGCAGACCAGGATATTGCACAGTATGCCCCGGAACAATGCAGGCACGAAGGCCAGATTCACCTTGGCATTGGCAATCATCAGGGCGTTGGCTCCGAGTGCATAGCCGTTGAGCGCCCAGGACTGGGCGTAGAAGACCAGGGCCACCAAGATCAGTGAGCCAGCAAGATTGCTGGCATAGACTATGCTGAGGTTACGCAGCAGTTGCGACTTGCTGATGCGGGTACTCATCCAGGGGGCGACCATAAGGCAATTGCCGGTGAACAGCTCCGCCCCGGCGACTACCACGAGGACAAGTCCGAGGCAGAAAACCAGCCCGCCCAACAGTTTAGCCAACCCGAATCCCAGGCCGCTGTTGGTGGTAACCAGAGTGCAGAACACGGCCCCCAGGCCAATGAAGAACCCTGCCAATATGCCCAGAAGCACCATACTGAAGGTATCCCGGGTGGCCTTGGTCACACCGGAGCTTTCCATCTTGTGAACCATCTTGGCCGGCTGGTGGCAGTCAGGCGTTATCTTGTCCAGCTTCTCGGCAAGAGGTTCAATGCCGGGCAGTCCCGCTAGCTGCGGCACTGTGGTCACTCTACTCTGAGCCATCGTGTCGACTCCTTTCCTCACCATTTCTCCTGGGACAGGCGGCTCCAGAGCCAGGTGGCTAGCTCTCTGTCCAGCTTGCCTACCCAGGCCTCTATCCTCCTGATGTCGCCGCTGGCCAGGGCAGCTTTCTCCGCTGGAGTGAGAGAGTAGTACTCTTTGAGAGCCTGATGTGGGTCTTGGGACAAGCGTGCCAGGAAATCAGGTTCGGCAGCAGCTCTCTTGAGAACTGCAAGTAGCTCCTCCCGACCCGATACGACATGTGCAGTGAGTCCTTCGGTGGTTACTTCAGTGTGTTCAATCATTGCTTTCCCTCCTTTGTGATGGTAAACCCAGCTTAGCAGTCGTCCAGAGGCCTGCCATCGTCCGCAAGGGCCGATTTCACAGCCGTGCGGTCCTGTCCGGGAGGGCCGATTGCCTTGCCCTAAAGGGCAGTGGCAGCCTATAATTGCCTCAAGTTGAGCGTAGGAAAGAAACTGAGGGTGGTAATCGCCGATGACCACGCCCTGCTGCGTGAGGCACTACACCAGGCTCTTGATGGCGAGAGGGATATGGAGGTAGTGGGGGAGGCCGGTGATGGCGAGGAAGCTGTCAGGCTTGCCTCAGAGCTAAGACCCGATGTGGTGGTTATGGACATCGTCATGCCCAAGCTCAGCGGAATCGAGGCCACCAGGAAGATCAAGGAGACTGTAGCCGGCACCGCTATTCTGATCCTGACGGCGTATGATGACGAGGAGTATGTGTTGGGGCTGCTTGACGCGGGAGCTGCCGGCTATCTGTTGAAGAGCGCCAGAAGCCGTGACCTGGTCGATGCTATTCGAACGATACATAGCGGAGAGTCAGTACTCCATCCCAAGATCATCGCCAAATTGCTGAAGCGGGCTATGGCGGCGCCAGCCGGCGGGGGCAGGAGGCCGGAACTACTGAGTGAGCGGGAATCCAAGGTGCTGGAACTAGTTGCCCTAGGGATGAGCAACAAGGAAGTAAGTGAGAGGTTGTACGTTAGCCAGCGCACTGTGAAGGCCCACCTGACCAATATCTTCAACAAGCTGAACGTCGCCTCACGCAGCGAAGCAATAGTCAAAGGTCTGAAATGCGGACTGATTACGCTGGAAGACAGCAGCGGCGGATCACAGATCTAAGGAATCTCCACTTCTGGGTCATTGCTGTCCTTTTCGTGGCCGTGACCCTGTCTCACTACGCAGAGTTGCTGTCCGAAATACCTGTTCTGGGCCAGATATCGCTGCCTGCGGCCCTTGACCTGGAGCGGCACAGCGTAGAGCGGCTTCTCTATTTGCTACTGGTTATCTACTCTGCCTGGGCCCTGGGGATAACCGAGGGCTGGGTGTTGTGGTTATCGAGCGGGGTGGCCATGGCGGTTCGATCATTCATTATTTCTCCCTATTTGAGAGATGCGCTGCTGGAAAGCTCCGCCAGCCTGGTGGTGAGTGCTCTAGCCATCATGCTGGTACGGGCCCGCCAACAAGCCAGGCAGGGACAGGAGATGCTGGAAAAAGCCATGGAGAACCTGGACTCATCGCGGCAACGCTATGAAGAGCTATTCACTGATGCCAGCGATGCTATCTGGATCCATGATATGGAGGGCGACATCACTCTGGCGAACAAGGCTTGTGAGAAGCTCACCGGCTTTTCTGTTGCGGAATTGACCGGGAAGAACGTCTCCCAGTTTCTGAGCCCGGAGGCACTGGCTCTGGCCAGAGAGGTGAAGCAAAGACTGCTCAAAGGCGAGGCGATAGAGGAGCGCTATGAGCAGAGACTGGTAAGAAGAGATGGCTCTGAGGCGATTGTGCAACTGGCTACCCGGCTTATCATCAGTGATGGCAGGCCGCGAGCTCTGGAGAACCTGGCTCGTGACGTAACCGAGGAAAAGAAGCTGCGGGATAATCTTCAGTTTTACCTCAGGGAATGCCTCAGGGCTCAGGAAGAAGAACGCAAGCGGCTAGCATCTGAACTTCATGACGACACCTCACAGGTGTTATTGCTGCTGTCGCGGCGCATAGACAATCTCTCCTCTGAAGCCGGCAGCTATCTAAGCGAGAAGCTTAGAAGCGAATTTGAGGAGCTGTACGGACTGTCACAGCAGGCGTATGAGAGCGTAAAACGCTATGCCCAGGCGTTGAGGCCGCGTATTCTGGATGACCTTGGTCTGCTACCTGCGCTGGAGTGGCTGGGACAGGAGGCCAGCAAGCTATCAGGAGTCAGAGTCGAGGTCAAGACGACCACCGTTCCGCCACTGACACCCGAGACACAGCTAGTTCTGTTTCGCATTGCGCAGGAAGCACTGAACAACATCAACAGACACTCTGAGGCAGCCGAGGCCAGCCTGGTGCTGGAGCATCAGGGAAACGAAATCAGGATGACTGTCAGTGATAACGGGAAGGGTTTTGAGCTTCCTCAACGGCTAGGCGATTTCGCCAGCCAGGGCAAGCTGGGGCTTGCGGGAATGGCGGAACGAGCTCGGCTGGTGGGAGGGGACTTCGAAGTCAACTCTCAGCCGGGAATGGGAAGCAGGATAGCAGTCAGGGTTCCGACGAAGCTCTTTGATGAAGAGAGTCGCCAGGCGCGGCCTCTCTAGATGCCTTGTAGCTTCTCCACTCTAACTGCGCATACCTTATATTCAGGAATCTTGGATACCGGGTCTAGCTTGGGGTTGGTAAGGATGTTGGCAGGGCTTTCCGCAAAATGGAAGGTCATAAACACCACTCCGGGGGGCGATGCTTCGGTCACCTTGGCCCTGGCGACAAGTTCACCGCGCCGGGAACTAACCCGCACTTTGACATCCTGGACTATGCCCAGTTGCGAGGCATCGCTGGGGCCGATTTCCAGGGTACCTTCGGGATCCAGAGTATTGAGGCCGGCTACCTTGCGAGTCATTGTGCCGGTGTGGAAGTGATACAGGTTGCGCCCTGTGGTGAGGACGAGAGGGTAATCCTCATCTGGCAGCTCCGCCGGGGGGATGTACTTAAGCGGGATGAATCTCCCTTTGCCCCTGGAGAAGCTGCTGGCGTGGAGTATTGGTGTGCCCGGGTGGTCTTCGGTAGGGCAAGGCCACTGGAGTCCACCATCCTCCAAGCGCTGGTAGCTTATGCCGCCGTAGCTGGGGGTGATATAGCGAATTTCCTCCATTATGTCGAACGGGTCGCTGTAGTCGAATCCTCTAGCTTCCATCCTCCTGGCTACCTGGCAGATAATCCACCAGTCAGGTCTGGAATTGCCGATGGGCTCAATAGCTTTCCTTACCCGCTGCACCCGCCGCTCGGTATTGGTGAAGGTGCCATCTTTCTCAGCAAAGCTGGCTGCAGGCAGGACGACGTGGGCAAACTCCGCCGTCTCCGAGAGAAAGATGTCCTGAACCACGAGAAAGTCGAGCTGAGCCAGCGTCTCCCGGACATGTGTCACGTCAGGATCACTGAGCACGGGGTTCTCACCCATGACGTAGATAGCCCTTATCTCTTTCCGGGAAGCAGCTTCGAGCATCTCAACCAGGGTTAGCCCGGGAGATGAGGGCAACGAGCATTCCCAGGAGATGTCGAACTTCTCTTTGATCAACGAAGGTAGCGAGCATCCCCAAGCAATTTCGAACTTCTCCCTGATGTCGGGGTTGGCTACAGCCTGGTACCCAGAGTACACATTGGGCAGCGCACCCATATCGCAGGCACCCTGCACGTTGTTCTGACCCCTGAGCGGGTTGACACCGGTAGAGGGCTTGCCCACGTTCCCGGTGAGCATTGCCAGGTTGGCGGTAGCCAGCACGTTGTCAGTGCCGTGAGAGTGCTGGGTGATGCCCATGGCATAGAGGATAGTGGCGGGGCTATTGGTGGCATAGGTGCGGGCGGCTTCCACTATCCTGTCGCGGGGCACCCCGGTGATTCGCTCCACGAAGTCGAGGTCGAAATCCTGCAAGGACTGGCGGAAAGAATCGAAGTTCTCACATCTCGCCTCGATGAAGGCTGAGTCGGCCAACCCCTCCTCCACGATAACCCGCATCATACCCATGAGCAGGGCAACGTCGGTGCCGGGGCTATGCTGGAGCCAGACGGTGGCGAAGCGGCAGAGGTCAATTTCGCGGGGGTTGGCCACGATGAGCTTGGCTCCGTTGTCCACTGCTCTTTTCACCTGAAGGGCGGTCACGGGGTGGGTCTCGGTGGTGTTGGTGCCTATGGCAAGGACGCAGGCGGCCCGGCCGACCTCGTCTATGGAGTTGGTCATGGCGCCGCTGCCAAAGCTCTGGACAAGGCCAGCCACCGTAGGGGCGTGACACAGGCGGGCGCAATGATCGACGCTGTTCGTGCCCAATACCGCCCGGGCGAACTTCTGCATGACATAATTCTCTTCGTTGGTGCACTTGGCCGAGGAGATTACGCCTAGTTCCTGTGGTTGGAAGGTCTTGAGCCTGGCAGCTACGAGGTCGAGTGCCTCGTCCCAGGATGCCTCCTGCAACTGGCCGTCCCTTCTTATCAGGGGGGAGGTGAGGCGCTGGGGATGATGGACGAACTCGGCGATGCCGAAACGGCCCTTCACACAGGCCTGACCGTGGTTGGGGATGTCTTCAGGAACAGGGGTGGTGCTGACTATTCGCTCTTCCTTGACTTTGACCTTGAGCTGACAACCGACACCACAATACGGGCAGGTGGTGACCACCTCACTGTCGGGAGGGCCCTGCCATTTGTCAGCTCTGCTCATCAGGGCCCCGGTGGGGCAGGCATCGACGCAGGCCCCGCAGAACTCGCAGCTTACTTCCTGGAGCGGACGGTCGAAGGCGGTGCCTATCAAGGCTTTGCCTCCTCGGTAGGTAAAGGAGATGGCTCCCACGTGCCGTACCTCCTGGCACATTCGGACGCAGCGGCCACAGAGAATGCAGAGGTTGTAGTCGCGGTCGAAGAAGGGTCCTGCCCTGTCGATGGGAAGATTCTTGTATATGGGAGCCAGAGTTACCTGCTCCAATCCCACATAGCGGGCGACACTCTGTAGTTCGCAATTCAGGTTCTTGGGGCAGGTGAGGCAGGAGTAGGGGTGTTCGCTCAAGATCAGCTCCATTATGTTGCGGCGGAGCTCCTGCAGCCTCGGGGTATTGGTACGTACCACCATGCCTTCAGTAGGTGGGGTGGTGCATGCTGGGGGGAAGCCCCGCATCTTCTCAACCTCCACGATGCACAGGCGGCAGGCACCAAAGGCGGTCAGATCTCGATGGTAGCAGAGCGTGGGGATGTAGATGTTGGCATCAAGAGCTGCTTGCAGAACAGTGGCGCCCTTTCTTGCCTGGATTTCTCTGCCGTCAATGGTCAAGGTGACGGTATCCATTACGATCCTCCTTTGAGCCGAATCTACTTCGAGGGACTGACCGGAATTGGGTCATGGGGGACTTCGATTTCCTCCCCTGACACCTTGGTCACAGCGCCGAATTTGGGCGGGCAGACATCAAGGCAGGTTCCACAATGAGTGCACTTGCTCTGGTCAATCACGTGGATCAGTCGTTTGTCACCTCTAATTGCGCCGACAGGGCAATTCCTGAGACAGATCATGCATCCCTGACACCTGTCTGGCAGAATGTAGTAGGACACAAGATCCTTGCAGACCAGTGCCGGGCAGCGTTGGTTTCGAATGTGCTCCTCGTATTCGCTGCGGAAATAGCGGAGGGTAGTCAGCACGGGATTTGGTGCCGTGCCGCCAAGAGCGCAGAGTGAGCCGTCCCTGACCGTTTCTGCGAGCTGTTGTAGCTTGTCGATATCGCCCTCTTGACCGCCACCCCGGGTGATGCGTTCGAGGATGTCAAGCATCTTCCTGGTGCCTACCCGGCAAGGGGCGCATTTGCCGCAGGACTCGGCCTGGGTGAAGGTGAGGAAGAATCTGGCGAAATCCACTATGCACGTGTCCTCATCGACGACGATCATGCCACCTGAGCCCATGATGGAGCCGGCCTGAGTCAGAGTCTCGTAATCCACGGGGAGGTCCAAGAGTTCCGCGGGTAGGCAGCCCCCTGAAGGACCGCCGGTCTGGACTGCTTTGAACCGCTTGCCGTCCGGGATGCCGCCTCCGATCTCGTATATTATTGTGCGGAGAGTGGTGCCCATTGGCACCTCGACCAAGCCGTCGTTGGCGACCTTTCCTGTCAGCGCGAAAATCGCAGTGCCCTTGCTTTCCGCGGTGCCGATGCGTGCGAACGCTTCCGCCCCTAGGCTAATGATTACGGGGATAGTGGCAAGGGTCTTGACGTTGTTGATGTTGGTTGGCTTACCCCAGAGGCCCGACTGGGCAGGGAAGGGTGGGCGGGGGCGGGGCATTCCGCGTTTTCCTTCGATGGAAGCCATTAGTGCCGTCTCTTCACCACAGACAAAGGCTCCTGCACCTTCCTTTATCTCTACCTCGAAGTCGAAACCGGAACCGAGGATGCTATGGCCCAGTAGCCCGTGCTGCTGTGCCTGGCTGAGAGCAATGCGAAGGCGCCGAATCGCGAGTGGATACTCAGCACGGGCATAGATGTAGCCCGTGGTAGCGCCGATAGCGTACGCGGCGATGGTCATGCCCTCGATTACGCTGTGAGGGTCGGCCTCCAGGATTGAGCGGTCCATGAATGCTCCAGGGTCACCTTCATCGGCATTGCAGACCATGTACTTCTCTTGCCCAGGGGCTTTGCGGCAGAACTCCCACTTGAGACCCGTGGGAAAGCCGGCACCACCACGGCCACGCAAGCCAGAATGCTTGATCTCTTCAATTACTTGTTCTGGAGTCATCTCAAGGAGCGCTTTTCTCATCGACTCGTAGCCCCCGGAAGCCGAGTAGTCGTCGATATCTTCCGGGTCAATATTTCCGCAATTGTGTAAAACAACACGCTGCTGTTTCTCGTAGAATTCGATGTCCCGATGGTAGGGTATGGGGGCGCCTGTGACCTGGTCTCGATAGAAGAGCCTTTCCACTGGCTTTCCATCTCGCAGATGAGACTCAGCGATCTCACGCACGTCTTCTGGTCTGACATGAGTGTAGAGAATACCCTCAGGCTCGAGGTGGACAATTGGGCCTTGTTGACAGAAGCCGTGACACCCAGTGAATTTCACCTCAAACGCTTTCGCCAGTCCCAACCGAGTGATTTCCCCATCTAAGCCAGCTCGAACTTGGTCTGATTTGGAGGAAATACATCCTGTTCCCCCACAAACGAAGACTGTGCCTCTGGAATTGATATGCGTTGAATCTTCCACGTGTTTCACCCTTGTCCCTCACCCTTGGTCTTAGAGAAAAGCTCCGCTACTTTCTTCGTGGTCATTTGCCCGTGAACCTCAGTGTTTATCACCATTGTAGGTGCCAAGGCACAACAACCGAGGCAGGCGACGGTTTCGAGGCTATACTCCATATCAGGAGAAGTTTCAGCCTCCTTGATACCCAATCGCCTTTCCACTTCCGCCAGGATCCTGGCACCACCTTGAACGTGGCAGGCCGTGCCGCGGCACACCGTGACGAGATTCCTGCCCACCGGGCTCGTTCTAAACTGGGCATAGAAGGTGAGAACGCCATAGATTTCGCTCTCTGGGGTCCCCAAGAAGCGGGCGATTTGCACAACCGCTTCCTCGGGGAGATAGCCCAGTTTTGCTTGAACTGCCTGCAAGATAGGGATGAGGGATCCTCGGCGGCCTTTATACGGTGCCAGAATCTCAGCAAGCTCCTGGGTCATGGTACCTCCAAAGATGACTGGTTTCCAAAAGCTGATGTCGAAATGGGTGGTGCATCAGGCGTGGGGGGACTCTCCATTTCGCTCTAGCGCGCTCCCATCGCCGATGCCGGGACGTTTACAGTCAGCCTCCTGGCGAGCGTGGCGCAAACATCTCTTATGTCTTCGGTGGGCAGGTAGTCAGAGATATTGGCGTCAAACATGATGGTGCATGAGGATGGGAATTCCTCGTCGCCTCTGCGCATGACGATGGTCACCGGGACTCGGCTGAAGGCGTTAACGGTCACAGATGCATCACCGTAGCTTGCCCTGAGTCCTCCCAGGGACGCCGCGGCATCCACTAGCAACTCAGGTTCCCTGGCAAATCTATTCAGGATGGGCTTGATGGCCAACTGGTTGAACACAGGATAGTAGCTGGCGCATCCGGGCAACTCCCTGAAAGTAAGAAACCTGTTGGTGGCCGGCGTACCTCTGGCTGAGACCAAATAGTGAAGAATGAGGATTCTGTCCTTCAGAGGCACTTCGCCGCCAGTTTCCTGGAAGGAGACCTCGATGTCGGGAAGAGAGACAAGGTAAGGCCGGTTAAGGAAGAGGAGCATCACCTTGCCCGGGGTTGCGTATTGTGTGCCGCTTCTGAGACATTGCTGCTCCAGATCCATAGCGGCCAATTGCTGGCGGGCTAGCTTGTAAGCAAGCACGTACCCCTGCTCCCGAGTATTGGGCGATGATGAGCGCTGCCCCTCCATGTTATCCTGCCATCCTGGGGCGTGGCAGAAGACCTGCTGCCTCAACTATCTCGGGCACCGCCTCTTCCCACTCGATGGCCATGAGATGAATTCCTGCGACGCCTTCAATCTGCCGCACCTGGTTGATTATTTCCACACAGAGCTTGATGCCCTCCCGGGACACCTGTTCCTTGGGCACTCCGCGGAGACGTTCAATTGTCTCGTCGGGGACATCCATTCCAGGGACTCTGGTCTTCATGTACCTTGCGGCACCTACCGATTTTATGGGAGCGACTCCAGCGAGGATCCTGGTCTTCTGGTGCAGTCCCCTATCACGGGCACGCTTCATCCACTCGGCAAACCTGGCCACGTTGTAGATGATCTGAGTCTGGATGAAATCCGCCCCTGCCGTTACCTTCTTGGCAAGGCGGACTGTCCTGAAATCGAAGGGGTCAGCGAAGGGATTGGCGGCCGCGCCCAGAAAGAGGTTTGGTGCAACTGCCATCTCATCTCCGCACTGAAATCTCCTGTCGTCCCGCATGTCCTTGACCATCTTGACAAACTGGATGGAATCCAGGTCAAAAACGGCCTTGGCCTCGGGATGATTGCCGAACTTTATGTGGTCGCCGGTAAGACAGAGTATGTTGTTTATGCCCAGCGCCGCTGCACCCAATACGTCCATCTGCAGTGCAATGCGATTGCGGTCCCGGCAGGTCATCTGGACGATGGGATCCAGCCCCTCCTCCTTGGCTATCATGCAGGCAGCCCAGCTCGACATACGTACCACGGCGGTCTGTCCATCGGTGACATTGAAGGCATCAACGTTGCCCCGGAGTATCTTTGCCTTTCTTCTGATTACCTCAGGATCTGCGCTCTGCGGAGGTCCCAATTCGCCGGTGACAGCGAATTGTCCGGCTTCCAGAACTCTTTCCAGGTTACTGCTAGTTTTCGTAGGTGTCTCCTGTAGCAGCCGGCATTAAGTCACGGATTTGCGGTGCCGGCAAATGCGACATTGTATCTCACCAGAACAAGGCACATCAATACGCCGTACCCACTCAATCCCCCTGCTTGATGTCATAGCCCGCCTTCTGCAGAACCCCTTTCACGGATAGGGCAGCGGGTGAATTGCCGGGCAAGTCCAGCAGGGATTGTCCCTCCAGATTGCGTTGCCTGACAGCTGGGTCGAAGTCTATCTTCCCGAGATAGGCTCCCCCTGTACTTCGCAGCTGTTCTTCTGTCTCTGTGGTGAACCTGTGGTTACCCACCAGATGGAGGTGGTGGCAGCCAACCTTCAATGCCGCCGTAATGGCTCTGACTCGTTCTATATGCTTGAGGGACTTCTGGGAGGGGTCGAGAATGACGAAGAGGTCATCTATATCCACCACGACCTTGCGGTTCAGGTGCTCCAATCCGGCCGGTGAGTCTATCAACAGCTCTCGGTAGCCTTGAGCCAAGGCGGGGATGGCGTCCTTGAGGACCGCATCGGGGGCGCAGTAGCAGCCCACAGTGAACTTTGTCCCCAGGGTGATGAGATCGAATTCTGGACTGCTGTATATGCAGTCGCTCTGGACGGCCTGTTGCAGCACGTCATCAAGGACATCGTAGCCGGTGCGTCCACTGGCCTTATTCTGCTTCGTAATGGCGTACAGCGTGTCCGAGATGGTCTTCTTGCCATGACTGCTCAGGTCTATGCCGAGCATACCGGCCAGACTCTCATCGGGATCAAGGTCTATGAGCAGCATCGGGGGATGGAGATACTTGGTGGCCAGAGCCACAAAGGTTGACTTTCCCACCCCTCCCCTGCCGGTGGACACTATTATCTTTGCCATATTGCCGATCGGGCAGCCTCCCTTTCGCTGATTACCACAGTTCCGCCATCAAGTGTGTGTATTGGGCTGGCAGACGGCGACCTCATATACAGCCTGCTTTCGCCAGAATTCTCTGAACGGAAAGGAGAGCGGGCGAATCCTCAGGCAACTGCAGGAGAGAGCGACCCTCCATGTTGTATTCCTCTACTTGGGGATCGTAGTCTATTCTGCCCAAATAGACCTGGCCACTGCTACGCAGGAAGTCTTCCGCCTGCTCATGGAACTCGTGGCTGCCAACCAGATAGAGATGGTTGTATCTAGTTCCCACCTGTTGAAGGATCTCCTTGATCCTGGCTATGTGTTTCAGGGATTTATCAGAGGGGTCACACAGAACGAACATATCATCCACCTCTGACATCACGTTCCGGTTCAGGTGCTCCACCCCGGCGGGCGAATCCATCACCACACTGACGTAGTTCCTGGCCAGCCTGGGGATGGTTCTTCTGAGCAGGTTGTCAGGGGCGCAATAGCAACCCTCGGTGAGCTTTGTTCCCAGTGTGATGAGGTCGAACTTCCTGCTTTCGTACAGGCAATCGCTCCACAGCAGAGACTCCATCAGCTCATTTGTGGTGATCGAGGGATTTATGTTGCTTCTCCTTCTGGCAATGACGTCGTAGAGCGCCTCGGAGACGGTTCTTTTCCCTTCCCTGGCGAAGTCGGCTCCAAGCATGTCGGCCAGACTCAGGTCGGGGTCCAGGTCAATAAGCAAGATTGGAGGTTTGAGGAATCTGCTGGCGAGGGCGACAAAGGTTGATTTTCCAGTTCCCCCTCTTCCTGTGGAGACAATTCTTCTGGCCATGTCCTTTCTCTGCTGCTTGTTCCTCCGGGCAAGGGCGAGGGCATCGGTGTTGGAGGCTACGTCGGCTTACTCAGGGCCTTTTCTTTGGCGGCTGCGTCTTCCGGGGGCAATTTGGTGATAGGGGATAGCTTGACTACCGCGTTGTACTCGGGGGGACAGACGGATATGCAGACGCCGCAGCTAACGCATTTCTCCTGGTCGATGTGTTTTATTTCGCCGGCACCCCCCTTGATGGCTTCAGTAGGACAAGTGAGGACGCAATGCTCACAGGACCTATCACATCTATCGGGTAGAATGTAGTAGGCAGTGAGCCCGGTGCAGACCTTAGCTGGGCACGTTTTCTCCAGAATGTGTGCTTCGTATTCGTCCCGGAAGTAGCGAATGGTGGTGAGCACAGGATTGGGTGCCGTGCGCCCCAGGGCGCATAGAGCCCCGCCTTTGACGTCTGTGGCGAGTTCCAGGAGAGAGTCGATGTCTTCAAGCCTGGCTTGGCCAGCACTGATGTCCTCGAGTATCCTGAGCATCTGCAGGGTTCCCAAACGACATGGAGTGCATTTGCCGCAGGATTCTCTGGTACTGAAGTCAAGGAAGAACTTGGCGGCGTCGACCGGGCAGTTGTCTTCATCCATGGCAATCATGCCCCCTGAGCCCATCATCGAGCCAGCTTGCAGGAGAGAATCGAAATCAACGGGGGTGTCCAGCAGGGCTTCAGGAAGACAACCGCCTGAAGGACCGCCTATCTGCACAGCTTTCAGCCGC
>DAOVBS010000031.1 GCA_030670425.1 Chloroflexota bacterium
GTCAAGTTTTTCCTGCACTTTCCGCTTCCTTTGAGTTCTGTAGCTTGCCCACTTCAAATCAGATTGGTTAGACGAGAGGGAATGTTAGGATGCTGGGGCATGATGTACCCATGAGGAGGTCAAAGATGAATTCGGCTAGCCACATTCAGTCCTGCGGGCATATGGGCAGGTTGCTCAGGGTGAATCTGGATGAGGGGGAGAGGTCTGTTGAGGAAATCGACCCTGACGTATTGAGGAGGCTTATGGGGGGGGTAGGGTATGCCGCAAGGCTGCTCTACGACGAAATCCCGGCAGGGACCGATCCCCTGGGTCCGGAGAACAAGATGCTGTTTGCCACGGGTCCTTTGACCGGCACCGCAGCCCCCGGGTCGGGCTCTATTCAGGTGTGTTTCAAATCCCCGCTCACCGGAATCTGGGGCGAATCCAGAGCCGGAGGAGAATGGGGCGAGGCTCTGAAGCGGGCGGGATACGATTTCCTGGTGATAGAGGGCAGAGCCAGAGCCCCCAGCTACCTGGTGGTCCGCGATGCCGAGGTGGAGATAAGGGATGCAGAGAGGCTGAAGGGGAAGACGAGTTCCGAGAAACAGAAGATGCTCAGGGACGAATTGGGAGGCGACAGGTTGGAGACGTTGGCTATCGGCCCCGCCGGGGAGAACCTGGTGAAGCTCGCCAACGTGATGACTGGCGAACGCGCCTTTGGCAGAGGGGGAGCTGGAGCGGTGATGGGGGCCAAGAACCTACTTGCCATCGCGGTGAAGGGCACGGGCAGGATCCGTGTTGCCAGGCCGGACGAGTTCTCGCTGGCATGCAGGGAGATCAGGAAGAAGGTCCTGGCGGAGACCGATGGAGAAGGATGGGCCCCGGATGGCACTACCAAGGGCCTGGCCGATTGTGATGCCGAAGGGGACATACCCACGAAGAACTGGAGGTCTAACTCGTGGGGGAAGGGCGAAGAGCTCTATGGCCGCTTCAAGAGAGAGAACCTGGTGAAGGCCGGAACGTGCTGCAAGGGATGCGTTATGAGGTGCAAGAGAATCGTCAGGGTAGCATCTGGAAGGTGGAAGACCCCCAGGCATGAAGGGGGAGAATATGAGAACATGGCTGCCTTCACCTTCTTCGTCCTGAATGAAGATGTCGATGCAGCGGTACATGCGGACTACCTGTGCAATGAGTACGGGCTGGATACTATCTCCACGGGGGCGGTCATTGCCTTTGCTATGGACTGCTATGACAATGGCATCATCAGCAGGGAGGAGGCCGATGGCCTGGACCTTAGCTGGGGAAACGCCGGGACTATGATTGAGCTGGTAAAGAGAATATGCCGCAGGGAAGGGATAGGACGGGTGTTGGGTGAGGGGGTAAGGCGGGCTTCGCAGGAAATCGGCAGGGGCTCCGACAGGCTGGCAATACACGTCAAGGGCCTGGAGGGACCGGCGCACGACCCGAGGTCAGCAAAGACGCTGGCGGTAGCCTATGGCCTGGGGAACAGAGGTATGTGCCACATTCATCCGCTTGAGGTGGGATTCTATGACGGTCTCAACAACGATTTCGGGCTGATTCCCTACGGGCTTCCTGATCCTGAGACGGTTGACCGCTACGCTGAAGAAGGGAAGGGGGAAATCGTGAAGAAGCTGCAGGACTTCGGAGTACTCCCGGATATTCTGGGTATCTGCAAGTTCTACGTGTTTGTCGGCGTGGGGCCAGGCGAGCTGGCCAGGATGCTTTCCGCCTTGACCGGCTGGGATGTGGACGGTGAAGAGCTCCTGAAGGTGGGGGAGAGGGTGTATGACCTGCAGAGGAAGTTCAACACCAGGGAAGGCATAAGAAAGGCGGATGACCTGCTTCCAGAGAGATGCCTCAGGCTCCCGGAGTTCGGCAAGTATGCCTCGGTGAAGGAGTGTGAGATAAAGAACCTCACCGGGATGCTGGAGGACTGCTACGAAGCCAGGGGCTGGAGCAAGGAGACAGGAGTGCCCCTCCGTTCAACTTGATCAATCCCGGGGCGGCCACCTATTGATAATTGCGCCAATCGGCGCTACACTTCTCTCAGCTACTCGCTGGGAGAGCAACGCTTTCAACTATAGGAGGTGAGAATGGAAGGGGCAGGCAAGTTCCAGGGGATCATGCCGCCGGCGATTACTGTTTTTGACTCCGAGGGAAGAATTGATGCCGGCAAGACCAAGAGATTTCTCCAACACCTGATCGATAGCGGTGTGCATGGCCTTTTTGTTGCCGGCAGCACAGGTGAATACTCCTTGATGACTATGGAGCAGAGACGAGAGATAATTGATGTGGGGGTGGAGGCGGCCAAGGGGAAGGTGCCGCTATTTGCCGGCACGGGACACAACAGTACCAGGATTGCCACGGAGCTAAGCAGATACGCTGAAGTTGCCGGAGCGGATGGTGTTGTTGTCTCCCTCCCCCATTACCCCAGGCCAACCCAGGAGGCCCTTTACCAGCACTACCGGGTAATCAGTGAGGCGGTTGATATTCCCCTGTATGTTTATAGCTGGCCCGGGCAGTATGTGGTGGACATAGAGCCGGAGACGGTGGCGCGTCTTGCCGCGGATGGGTATATCCAGGGCATAAAGGACTCAACTCAGGACCTGGACCATACGGCGAAGATCGTCAAGCTAACCGGAGGGCAGATAGTGGTACTGGAAGGCTTTGAGACCAAGATCTTCGCGGCGCTCTGTCTTGGCGCAGACGGGGCCATATGTACCATGGGGAATATCCTGCCCGCAGAGTTGGTGGCGATATACGACCTGTTCCGTGAAGGGAAGATCGTGGAGGCCAGGGAGAAACAGTTGTCCGTATTCGGACTTGCCGAGGTGCTGTCCACCAGGGAGGATATGCAACTGCTCAAGGAAGGCCTCAAGATGCTGGACCTGGATGTGGGAGACGCCTTGATGCCCACGAGCGAGGTATCCCCGGAGTTGAAGGGGAGACTGAGGGCAGAGCTCGTCAAGCTGGGGAAGCTGCGCTGACGACCCGGGAAGCGTGAGGAATCCAGGGAGCCTCCGGCGTGCTGACTATTCGCCCCGAAACACCGCGAGACCTTGATGCCATTCGCCACGTCAACGAGCAGGCGTTTGGCGAGAAGGCAGAGGCAGACATCGTTGAGAAGCTGCGAGGCCGCGGCGCACTGACCCTCTCGCTCGTTGCCGTCCGCAGAGGTGAGGTCAAGGGGCATATTGCGTTCAGCCTGGTAGTGGTGGAATCGGAAGGTTCGAGCTTCGAAGCAATCGCCCTTGCCCCAATGGCCGTTTTGCCGGCGTATCAACGCCAGGGCATCGGTGGGCAGTTGGTTCGCGCCGGTCTTGAGGGATGCCGGGATCTCGGCCAGGAGATTGTGGTGGTGTTGGGTCATCCGACCTATTACCCACGCTTCGGTTTCGTGCCGGCCGGGCCAAAAGGCATTGGCTGTGAGTTTGAGGTGCCGGAGGAAGCCTTCATGGTTCTGGAGCTGCGGGAAGGGGCGCTGGCGGGAAGAGGCGGAGTGGTGAAATTTCAGCCCGAGTTCAGCGAGACCGCGTGAAGCCGACCTATCTGACGTCTTCTCCTCTTGGGCAGCACGATCTCTGAGACAACGGTAGCGTCTCCGGCTGCAATGGCTGTGACGCAGTTCGCCTGTTTGATGATGCAGGCGTTCTACAGTAGAATGGTGCGGCAGCGGTCAGAGTCAGCGTTCCGTTGTTGCCCTGAGCTCATGAGCAGAGTCCTCCATGGTCTCACGAGACAAGACATCAGCCAACCCTTTGACCATAGCCCCACACGAGAATTCGATATCGAAACAAAGAGCTCAGAAGGGGTATACGAACTGAAGATGGCTTTCGCAGAGGTGCCGCGTCGTGAGAAGCAAAGACCCTAGTATGCGCTATCTGTTCCAGCCCAGAGGGGTCGCCGTTGTAGGAGCCTCACACAACGAGACCAAGATAGGGTACCGACTGGTGCAGAACATCGTTGCGGGAAGGTATACGGGGGTGCTGTATCCGGTGAATCCCAGGGGCGGTGAAATACTCGGCGTGCCTGTCTACAAAAGCATCGAGGAGGTCGACGGCGTGCTCGACACCGCGTACGTAGCAGTGCCGGCCGAGATGGTATTTGACGCCGTCAAGAGCTGCGCCCGCGCAAAGGCCAAGTTCGCAGTGATAATATCGTCGGGATTCTCGGAGGTGGGCAATTCCGCGGAGGAGAAGAGGATTGTCTCCTATGCCCGCGACCACGGGATTCGAGTCGTCGGGCCGAATGTCTTTGGCATCTATTCATCGTCGGTGTCGCTGAATGCCACCTTCGGGCCAAGTGAAGTCAAGCCCGGAAATGTCGCCATCGTGACTCAGAGTGGCGCCATCGGCGTGGCGATGATTGGCAAGGCGAAAGTGGAGAACATCGGGCTCTCAGCAATCATCTCGGTCGGGAACAAGTCTGACGTCACCGAGGCGGGCTTGCTGGAGTACCTGGCAAGGGACAGGCTGTCAAAGGTGATCCTGATGTATATCGAAGGGATCAGGGCGGGCCAGGAGCTGGTGGCCGTCCTCAAAGTGACCACCAGGAAGAAGCCCGTCATCGTGATCAAGTCGGGGAGGTCGGAGCGCGGGGCGCAGGCAGCCGCATCACATACCGGCTCTCTGGCGGGAGAAGACCGGGTCTTCGACGACATCATAAGGCAGTGTGGGGTCATCAGGGCGGAAAGTCTCCAGGAAGCGCTCGACTGGTGCAAGTTCCTCGCAGATACCACCACTCCCAGAGGAGAGAACGCCACCATCATCACCAACGGTGGGGGTCTGGGGGTCCTTACCGCCGACGCGTGCGAGAAATACGGTGTCAGGCTCTACGACGATGCGCAGGACCTCAAGAAGACCTTCTCGCAGATTATTCCATCCTTCGGCTCGGCGAAGAACCCAATCGATATCACGGGACAGGCTACTCCGGAGGACTACGACCGTGTTCTGGGCGCTGCGCTGAGAAACCCTCGTATTCACGCCGTTGCCTGTGTGGGAGTCCAGGCTGGCGATTTTGACGCCAGGAGATTCACCGAGATTGCAGAGAGACGCCACGCGGACTACAGGTCGGTGAAACCCATAGTGTTCTCTCTTTTCGGAGGAGGGAACGTGGAAAGCAGCATTGCAAGGCTCAAGGAGAAGGATATCCCTGTGTTCGGTGATGTCTACGAAGCCACATCCTTCCTGGGAGCGGTGTACGCTCACTACCGCAACAAGGCTCGTTCCACCGGGACCGTCGAGCAAGCAGACATAGACGCCTCTCGTGTTCAGAGCGTTGTGGATAAGGCGAGGGCCGAAGGGAGGGTTTTCCTTCTCGCACACGAAGCACAAGAGGTGATGCTGGCCGCAGGGATTTCGATCCCCCGGAGCCGCATAGCCCGCAAGCTCGACCAGGCCGTGAGGTATGCAGAACAGATTGGATACCCGGTGGCCATGAAAGTGGTGTCGAAGGACATAGTACACAAGAGCGATATCGGGGGTGTGGCACTTGACCTGGAAGACAAAGACGAGGTAGTCGACGCCTATGAGGCAATCCTCCAGAATTGCCGGGCACGGAGGCCCGGCGCCCGGATTGAGGGGATAGAGGTCTGTGAAATGGTGGAGACAGGCGTTGAGACGATCGTTGGTGCCCGGAGAGATCCATCCTTCGGCCCCATTGTCATGTTCGGGCTTGGCGGGATATATGTAGAGGTCCTGAAGGATATCTCGTTCAGGGCGTTCCCGGTGACCCGGGAAGAGGCCATGAGCATGATAAGCGAAGTGCACTCGTACGCGCTGTTGCTGGGAGTTAGAGGGGCCAACAAGAAGGACATCGATACTGTGGAGACCACCATAGTGAAAGTTGGAACGGTGTTGCAGCAGTGCAAAGACATCTCCGACATCGAGATCAACCCCCTTATGGTGTATGACTACGGTCAAGGGGCAACAGCCGTGGATGTCAGAATCTTACTCTCGAGAAGCGAGGAGGCAGCATAGATGAATACGCTGATAGTAGGCTCAACGGACAAAGGCGCAGGCAAGACAAGCGTGATAGTAGGCCTGGCACGAGCCCTGGGCAAGAGCCTTGGATACATGAAACCCCTGGGCGACAGGCTCCTCTACCGAAAGAAGCGCTTGTGGGACTATGATTCCGCGCTTATGACCAACATCTTCGGTTTGAAGGAGAATCTGGAGGACATGACCCTGGGGTTCGAGCATTCAAAGCTGAGGTACATGTATGACAAGGAAGGTACGGGAGGCAGGCTTCTTGAAATGGCAAGCAACGCAGGAAAGGGTAAGGAGCTGCTGTTTGTTGAGTGCGGCCAGGACCTCAAGTATGGCAGCTCCGTGTATCTTGATGCCATTTCGGTGGCCAGATACCTGGGTGGAAGGCTGTTGCTGATTGCCAGCGGCGATGCAGGCAAGGTAGGGGACGATGTCGCATTTGTCCTGAAGCATGTGAACATGGCAGACATAGACTTCGCCGGTGTTCTTGTCAACCAGGTCCATAACCTGGAGGATTTCAAGGACACAGGCCTCGCAGACATGAGAGCCATGGGCGTCAATGTGTTGGGGGTCATTCCGTACGAAGCGCAGCTGAGCTATCTGACCATCGGCCATCTGGCTGACCGTCTGCTGGCCAAGATTGTGGCGGGAGAAAGGGGACTTAGCCGCAGAGTGAAGAACGTCCTTGTCGGCGCCATGTCCACGAATACTGCTATTCGAAGCCCGCTGTTCAAGAGGGAAGGCAAGCTCATCATAACAGGCGGAGACAGAAGTGACTTGATAGTGGCATCACTTGAGAGTGACAC
>DAOVBS010000101.1 GCA_030670425.1 Chloroflexota bacterium
GGTAGCTTGTCCAAGTTTGCCAGTTTTTCTATGTGGCAGTATTCTTTTTCAATGCCGACCCGGTGTGCTTCCCAGAGGATGCTCTTGTCACCCTTTCTCTGAAACTCTTCTTTTATTGCCCAGAAAGGCCTGTCCCAGCCCCAGGCGTCAATCCCCATCACCCGCACCCCCTGCTCTATCAGCCACAAGGTGGAAGCTCGGGTCATGCCGCAGCCAGCTTCGAAGTACTCCGGCTTGCCCCAGTACCTGTCGGCACCGGTCTGGATTAATACAATGTCCCAAGGTTTGATCTTATAGCCAATTCGGGTCAAGGCCTGCTCCAGGTCAGCGATAACTATGGCTGAGCCGTTGGGCTTGTGTCTTAAGTCCAGGACAACACCGTCTCCGTAGAACCAGTCCAGCGGCATTTCGTCAATGGTCCTGGCCCTCTTGCCTTCGGCGGTGGGAAAGTAGTGCCACGGTGCATCCACATGGGTTCCGGAGTGAGCGTTCATCTTTACCCAGTCGTTGGCCCAAGCCAACCCCTGAGGCAAATCGCTTCTGTGGCATCCAAAGAACTTCTCCATTGCCTCCACACCCTGGGAATGCTCTTGATGGACAACCTCCAGCGGCAGTGGTTCACTGGGGCTGCTCTCGGTAGGCACGCTCAAGTCTATTACCGTTACTTCTGGCATGTCGGCACCTCCATCCAAATAGTCAATGATGTTGCCCTTGGCTACTTCTTCCTCACCATCTACAGGCCGTCCGCGATTCTCTATATCTCAGCGGCAGTAGTAGTGTTGGCGCTGGTGACGCTTGCCCGGAGTTTGGCTCACCGACCATCTTCCGCGACGGGCACCGTGTCGCCATGTTCCCTCTGCTTCTGGCTCACAGGTTTTCTAGATATGCTGGCATTCTCCTTGGTTTTCCTCCTATGGCTGTGGCGGAGAGCGAAGAGCAGTTGGGCTGGGCCAGCTATTTCCCGGCTCTAACCACCACGAACGAGCCCTTCCCATAGCCTGGCTTCACCGGCTCCACGCTATCGATGTTTGACAAGTCCCTGAAGATGGTCTGGCTGAAGGTGAAGTCTCTGAAGTCTGTCTTCTTGAGGGCTGAGATGACTTCTGCCACCGAATAGAACGTTGCCCCTCTGTAGAATGTACTGCTCTCCTTGTGTCTCTCATATGACTGTCCGAGGGAACTGGCGCGGTCAATGAAGCCAATGATCAAGCTGCCTTCCGGCTTCAATACCCTGTGGGCCTCGCAGAGTGAGCGTTCCAGGTCATCGAGGAAGCAAATCGTGGTGACCATGAGGGCAAAGTCGAATGTGGAGTCTCCAAAAGGAATGGCCTCCGCTGTGCCGGCCACTACTTCAATGCCTCTCTTCCGTGCGACTTGGCCCATCTTGGTGGATGGCTCGAGCCCGAGCTTCATGCCCAAAGGGGCGGCGAACCGGCCGGTGCCCAGGCCAATCTCGATGCCCGTTCTGCCTTGGGGCAAACGTTGTCTTACTGCCTCCAGTTCTGATTCATAGGCGTACCTGTGTCTGACGAACCAGCCGTCATACTCGGTGGCGCGTTTCTCAAAAGCTCCTGCTTTGGCCATATGCTACTGGCTCCACAATCCTCGCTTCTGCTCTCGTGCCTCTTTCTCCAGTTGCAGAAATTGCACCCGGTACCGGAGGTTTGGAGGACGAGAATACGAGTAGGCGCAGCCCAGACTGATAAGCTCGGCATTGATCATTGTACTATCTACCCACACGTACCTGAGCAAGCGACCGTACGCGTCTTCATCTTCGACGTCTCCTTCTAGCCGGACCTCTCTACCCTCAACCAGATGGCGATTAGCCTCCGTGGCCTCGACGTAGTAGGGTTCATCAGTCTCCGGAGCATCAATGCCGATGTACCTTACCCTTACCCCATCCTGGAGTTCTATCGTATCCCCGTCGATGACCCTGGTGACCAGAGCTGTGTCCTTATGAACTCCGTTCCGGTATACCCAGATTTGCGATGGACTATGTAAGACAATCTCAGGGTCTCCGCGATAGATTGCGATTGGCCCCGTCACCCTGACCTTCTTGTTGAGGAAGTAGGTCTCAGGATTGGGAGGAAAAGCCTCTATGAATCTGCTCCTTGTGGGCTCACCCGTTTGCGTGTCTTCCTGCCAGATTACACACTTGAAGTATCCCTCATACGGGTCATGGAAATCGAGGAAAGTGGGCTGGCCCCTGGACCTGTCAGCATAGTGGGTCCTGACCACGACTCCTTCGACCGTGACTGCCTCGCCGGGATGGTTGTAGCCTAGCTCCAGGAGGCAATCGGTGTCCAGCGCAGCGATTACCTCGCCGCCTTCGTCTAGGCGGTTGAGAGCTGTGGCGGCTGGACTCGGTGCTGCTTGCCTGGCGCATGCCACGGCGGAGCCGAGCAGGAGGAGAAGAAATAGAGGAAGTAGCTGGTTAGCTGGCTTGGCCTTTGTTGCCATTTCTGGTCACACCTCGGGCTCTTTGCCTAGGCTTGCCCGGACTGCAAAACGGAGAGCGCTTCCAATATAACCCAAATTGAGCTAGAATTCCACAGATATGGCTATGAAGTACGTTCCCCAGGAGATCGAAAGGAAATGGCAGGAGAAATGGGCCGCCGACCACATCTATGAGGTCACGGAGGACGAAGACCGCCCCAAGTTCTATGCGCTGACCATGTTTCCTTATCCCTCGGGGGCGCTTCACATCGGTCACTGGTATGCCATGGCACCGTCGGATGTCCGCGCCAGGTTCAAGAGGATGCAGGGATACAACGTGCTTCATCCTATGGGATTCGACGCTTTTGGCCTGCC
>DAOVBS010000063.1 GCA_030670425.1 Chloroflexota bacterium
GAGCACTTCCACGGTTTTCGTACTTTCATCTCGGGCAAAACCTTCTGCCAGGACGAGGTGGAAGTCAGGGAAATAGTGCTCTGCCAACTCATCCAGGCTGTCGGCCATATCGGTACCGATGCGGATGAGTCCGAGCCTTGCTGGAGACTGGAGAAGAACACCTTCAGCGCCGGCCTTGGTGAAATGCCAGGAGTCCTTACCTTCGACATCCAGGTCGAATCCATGAGGGCAATGCTTGATTGCAGCAACCTTGTACCCTCTTTCTTTCATCTCAGGCACGAGTCGCTTGATCAGGAAGGTTTTGCCCGCGTCAGATTTGCCCGTAATCGCTAGAACGAGAGACATTGTTCCTCCTTTTGCCTGCCTTGGCTTTGCCAGTACGCTTCCCTCTGGATGGAGGTGGGCTCCACCCTCTGATCTGGTAGTAGTCAGACAGCATCCTGTCGAATTCTGCTCTTGGAAGCAGCTTCCCGCTGTCTTCGAGCTTCTCTTCGAAGAATCTCCTTGGCAGAGTCTCGTCTGTGTCGTTCATTCCCTCACGCAGGTTGAAGTCTCTGACCTTGCCTGCGATGTTGGAAGCTATCTCTTTGAGTTGCCCCTCGTCTAGTCTCATACCGGTGATAGCACTTATCACCGCTGATAGCTGGTCCCACAGGTAGAGGTCTCTGAAGAACCTGCAGAGAATCAGGGAATCGAGGATTGTCAGTCTGTCTTCGTAGTCGACCAGTAGCTTTGCCTTACCTTCGACTTGGTCCGGGGCCATGATTCCTGCCAGTTCCGGTTTATAGAATGTTGTTCTCAAGTGGCAGGCCCCTCTATCCGCAGTCGCATATGCTAATGCCATTCCTTTCAATACTCTGGGCTCGTAGGCTGCGGGCTCCAGTCCTTTTACATGGATGGCCAGGTCTTCCAGATGCCACTTCTTGCTGGCATACTTTATGCCTTGAGCCAGAGTGGCTCCGATTCCCTCCTTCTGTGCAATCTTGTGTAGCAATGCAGCAATGGCATCTACGTCGCCATAGGTGACGCGCTCCTTTGTTGCCTTCCTGTCGAAAGCCTCTATGGCGAAGCCCGCCAGATTGCCTGCTGTCATAGTATCCATACCAAGCCTGTCGCATATGTCGTTCAGGTATGCAAGCTCTGTGATGTCATCTATCAAGCACAGCCCTCCAAAACAGCCAACGGTCTCATATTCTGGTCCCTCGATTCTCAGGCCTTTGTGTCTTCCCTCAGATACCTCGATCAGATTTGCGCAGGCCATGAAGCATTTTGGGCATGCCCTAGCCCGGACTCTGCATTTCTCCTGAAGGGCCTCCGCGGTCAGGTTCTGCCACCTATCGTATGTCCCTGAAGTCCAATATCTTGTGGGAAATGCACCTGCCTTGTTCACAACGGGTACCATCTGGAGCGTGCCCTGTTCTCTATACTTCCTCGTTACAGGGTCATGTTTGCCTATCTTGCCTAGCTCTTCCCACAGTTGACGAAGCAGATCTCCCCGGGCAACCTCCTTTGTCTGGCTTCCGTGGAAGGCGATGCCTTTGAGTTTCTTGGAGCCCATTACGGCCCCAGCCCCGGTCCTGCCCGCCGACCTCCAGTAGTTGTTCTCGATCACGGCGAATCTCACCAGGTTCTCGCCAGCGGGGCCGATGACCACCACTCCGGTGTCTCTTGCTTTAACTTCTTGCCGTATTGCGTCTTCCGCTTGGTAGGTGTCCTTGCCCCAGATGTGGGCGGCATCGTGGAATTTTACCTCTGCTTGGGAGATTTCGAGGTAGACTGGCTCTTCGGAAGCCCCTCGCACTACTACGGCGTCATACCCGGTTCTGCTCATCGGTTCGGCAACTGTACCGCCAGCATAGGACTCGCTGTACAGGCCGGTCAGCGGGGACTTCGTGAATACTGCGTACCTGGACGAACTCCAGACCATCGTGTCTGTAGCTGGTCCTATTGCAAGAACGAGTACGTTGTCTGCTGACAGCGGGTCGGTCCCTGCCTTTGTATTGCTCATCAGGAGGTAGGTGCCCAGCCCTTTGCCTCCCAGGAAAGCCCTGTACACTTCGTTGCCTATTTGTTCCTCTTCAAAGGACTTATGGCTGAGATCTACGTGCAAGACCTTGCTGTGAACGCCGTTCATCTTACACGGCAATTCTGCGTAGCCAAGCGCCAAATGTCAACGAGGGAGCGTTGCCGGGTGGGTGAGGTTCTTGAGACCCTTCAGGGTGTGCAGTCAGGCTGCCGAGAAACCTCCGGCCCCGGCAGTTTGACCGTTGTAGCCAGCAGCAAATATAATCCAGAAACGTGAACAAGGAGAGTAGAGGTGCCAGAGTCAGCTTCTACACTTTGGGGTGTAAGCTCAATCAGGCGGAGACTGAATCCTTGAGCGGTCGCTTCGGAGAAGCCGGGTTTGAGGTCGTACCCCCAGGCGATACGGCTGATGTCTATGTTGCCAATACCTGTACGGTTACCCATGTCGCTGACCGCAAGTCGCGTCACTGGTTGAGGCTGGCGCGACGTAGAAACCCTGAGGCTTTGATCGTTGCCACCGGCTGTTATGCCCAAAGGGCTCCACGAGAGTTGGCTCCGATCGCCGATCTTGTCCTGGGTAACGAAGAGAAGGGACATCTCCTTGAGCTGGTGATGGGCTTGCCTCTTGGAACACCCCCAGCCAGCAGACCGGTGCGTCGGATTGCTGAGGCATCACCTTCTTGCGGTCATGAGGGACAAGTGCGGCTGGAGAATCCTGCTGACAGTAAACGCCGCGAAGGGGAGACGCAGGGAAGTCAGGTCTTCGGGAATACGGCTAGAGTCCGTAGCCTGATAAAGATACAGGATGGCTGTGACAGCGCTTGCTCCTATTGCATCGTGCCTAGGGTAAGGCCACGTGAATGCTCTTTGCCCATTTCTCAGGTAGTCGACCAAATCAGGCAAAGGGCGGCTCTGGGCCACAGGGAAGTCGTCCTCACCGGGACCAAGGTTGGCAGCTACAGGTACGAAGGTGCTGGCCTTGGAGATTTGCTGAAGTGCATTCTGCGCGGCACAGATGTTGAGCGGCTACGTCTTTCTTCCCTGCAGCCTGAGGAGGTATCCGCTGATCTCATTAGCTTGTGGGAGGACAAGCGGCTTTGCCGCCATTTTCACCTGGCCCTCCAGGCAGGGAGCGATACTCTGCTCCAGAGAATGAGGCGGCGGTATTCCGTGGCACGCTACCAGGAGGCAGTGAGTCTGCTTAGAGAAGCGGTGCCGGGGGTCGCTATTACCACCGACGTCATGGTGGGTTTTCCTGGGGAGAGCAGCGAGGAGTTCGAGCAGAGCTACGCTTTCTGTCAGCAGATTGGCTATGCCAATATCCACGTCTTCCCCTTCTCGCCTCGGCCGGGAACGGAGGCCGCCGGGATGGGCAAGCAGGTGGACGATAGAACAAAGAAGGAGCGCAGTTCGAGGATGCTAGAGCTGGCCCGAATTTGTCGGGACGAGTTTCGTGATCGGTTCCTGGGTCAGATGGTATCCGTCCTGTGGGAGAAGGAAACAGAACCCGGCGGTGGCATATACTCTGGATTGACTGATAACTACATCAGGGTCTTTGCCAAGAACGGGAGACTCTTGAGCAACAGGATAACGGCGGTCCGGCTGGTACGGCGTCACGGCTCGGGGATTTGGGGAGAACCAGTTGATGAAGATCCGAGTTAGGGTGAGACCCAACTCGAGGACTGAGGAGGTCAGGGGTGAAGGGAGCGCGTTCGTAGTTCGAGTCAAAGAGCCACCCCGAGACGGGAGGGCTAACCAGGCAACCGTCAAGCTGCTGGCGAAGCATTTCAATGTCTCTGCAAGCCAGGTCACAATCCGGAGCGGTCTCAGGAGCAGAGACAAGGTCTTTGAGATACTGACCTAGTCCGCAGTTGCCCCTATCTAGTGCTCAAACGAGACCTAGCATCAAGGTACTCGATGGCGCGGTAGGCGTGAACAGCGATAGCCGCCGCCACGAAGCGGGGTAACAGCGACCAGAAAAGGTTCACCCCCAGTGCCAGAAGCAGGGCTGGATCTTCCACTATGGAATGGTTGACGCCGATAGATATGTGCAGATGCTCCAGTTCTTCTTGTGACAGGACCTTGTTCTTTGCCTCTTCTGTAATGACGGCTCCTCCATATACCAACCCGAACACGGCGCCGGCTACCCACATCGTTACCGCTTGATCTGAAAGCCCAAGGAT
>DAOVBS010000061.1 GCA_030670425.1 Chloroflexota bacterium
GGACAGGCTGCCTCCATATACGATGATGGTTTCTCCGCCCTCACCCAGAGCTACGGGCCGGAGGCACGCGGTGGTTCCTGCACAGCCGAGGTGGTGATATCCGATGAGCCCATAGGCTACCCCTACGTGCAGAGTCCGAATGTACTCATCATCCTATCGCAAGAGGCCTATAACAAGTACAGTCAAGATCTGCCCGCAGGAGCCCTGATGATCATAGACCCGGACTTGGTGAAACCGGAGCCGTCCCAAAACCCGGCACCGCTCTCCATACCGGCTACTCGAATGGCGCGGGATATGGGTCGGACAGTGGTCGCTAACATTATCATACTGGGTTTTCTGGCAGCAGTGAGCGACCTGATTCCCCCCGAGGCCCTTAAAAATTCAGTTCTGGCGTCTGTTCCTAAGGGAACGGAGGAATTCAATACCAAGGCTTTCGAGTTAGGATATAACTACGGGCTGGAGCACGACAGAAAGGGCGAGGTTGCCGATGGCTAGAGGAGTCGCGATTATAGGCGACAGTGTGGGCGCGACACAGGCAGCCCTCACTCTGGCAGAGCTGGGTGTGAAGGTCAAGTTAATCATGTCCTCTCCGGCACTGAGCTTAGACAACACTACTGACAGCGCATCAATCACTTCTCGTGAGAGACTGCTCAGCGTGTGGCCTCTGCTCCTACGTGCGGTGAGCCATCCACTGGTCACCCTTCACACCAACTCCGAGGTCAGTGCCATAGCTGGCAGACAGGGGAGATTCACAATCAGGGTAGCCACATGCCCTCGCTATGTGCGAGAGGACTTGTGCACGGCCTGCGGCCGTTGCGAGGAGGCATGCTCTGTACAAGTACCCTTCATCCTGGATGGCCGAAGGACGACCCACAGTGCCATCCACGCACCCGTTCCGGGCAATAAAACAATACCCTCAGCCTATTGCATAGAGAAGAGCGGGGTTGCCCCTTGCCGGACAGCGTGCCCACTCGGCATAAATGTTCAGGGATTCATCTCCCTGCTGTCTAAGGGCAAGGTGGATGAGGCACTCAGCCTCATAAACGAGTCAGCGCCTCTTGCTGGAGTGCTCGGACGCGTATGCACGCATCCCTGCGAGGACAATTGTAAGCGAGGTGATGTTGACAGCCCGGTATTTATCCCAGCTCTCCACCGCTATGCTGCGGACAATGCACCCAGTGGCATTCACTACACGCGCAAGGCTCCTGCCAAATCCCGAAGGGAAAAAATAGCCATCGTTGGAAGTGGCCCTGCCGGGCTTGCCGCCGCCTGGGAGTTGGCACGCCGCGGCTATGGCCCCACCATATTCGAATCCCACGCGGTGGTTGGAGGGATGGTGGCCACAGGTATTCCCAGATTCCGCCTGCCTCACGAAGTCCGCGAGAGAGAAGTGGAAGCGATCAAGGACCTAGGTGTGGACATAATGACAGGGGTAACGGTAGGCCTCGATGTGACGATCTCCGATCTGAGAGAGCGAGGATATCGAGCATTCTTCCTGTCCATAGGTGCTCACCAGAATAGAAGCTTGGGCATCCCTGGTGAAGACCTTGAGGGCGTGGTAGATGCTATCTCACTGCTCTTTGCACTGAATTTGAAAGTGGGTGCCTCAGTGGGCTCCAATGTAGTAGTCATCGGCGGCGGCAATAGCGCCGTGGATTCTGCCAGAACCGCTAAGAGGCGGAGCAAGGGAGTGGTGCGAATACTTTACCGTCGCACAATGGAAGAGATGACCGCAGTGGCGGACGAAGTAGAAGAAGCTATCAATGAAGGCATATCTATAGAATATCTAACAAACCCGTTGGAGATTCTCGGCGATGGGACCAAGGTAACCGGAATACGCTGCCAGCGGATGAAAATGGGCGAGATGGGAGCCGATGGCCGCCGCAGGCCCGAGCCCATACGCGGCTCGGAGTTCGTGATCAATGCTGACCATGTAGTGATCGCCATAGGACAGTGGCCCAACACCCCACTGCTCAACATAAGGTGGCTTGAGATCGATAGCGACAGTGCCACTATAAAGGTGGACCCTTTAACCCTCGAAACCAGAATACCTGGCATCTTTGCCGGCGGCGATTGCGTCACAGGCCCCAACAACGTCGTCGAAGCTGTTGCCGCCGGGCTGCGAGCCGCAGACTCAATAGACAGGTATTTGAGAGGCCGCGATTTGAGGAAGGGGCGCAGTCTGGAAAAACCTCAATCTGTTGAGGTCGATATCAGGGAAAGAGATGCTGCCTATTACAAACGAGCCCGCATGCCCGCCATTCCTCCCTACAAGAGGATGGGCAGACTTGAGGAAATTGCCTTGGGATTACCTCTAGAAGTAGGGAGACAAGAGGCCGAGCGCTGCCTCAACTGCGCCTTATGCAGTGAATGCATGGCATGTGAACAGGTGTGCGAACTGGGCGCAGTTCTCCACAAGGACAAGGCAGAGCACATAGATATTGGAGCCGAACTCATAATCGATTTTACCTCCGTCGAAAACGGGAGCGACTACTACCTGCAGGGGTACGACACCGCCCAAGGCACTCCCCTGCAGACCGCAAGACCAGGTGTCTATACTGTGGAGTTGGCCGAAGCCGATACCCTGGAAGGCAAGCTCGCAAAGGCTTCTGCCGTAGCCTTGGAAGCCGCCGCCGAACTGAGGACTAAGGAGGAAGTACGCCCTGCAGTTCCCGATACCGCAGATAGTTCAGATGCCCGTTCGGACCAGTCGCTTAAGAAGGTCAGTGCAGGGATAGCCCGTATTGGCGTGGTCCTGTGTCGCTGCGGCGGTAGTATTAACTCCGTGATAGATTTCAATCAAGTGACTAATGAAGTGTTACAGCTTCCTGGCATCTGCAACGTTTGGGAGATATCGCAGGCATGCAGCGAGGAAGGAGCGAACAGGATAGCAGCCCAAGCTGCAGAGTGGAAGCTTGATAAGGTGGTGCTTGCCGCCTGCCGATGCTGCGGGCTGGATCAGATATGTTTTAGCTGCACCGACAGGCGGGTGATGTGCCAGCAACACCTTAGCAATAACCTCACCACATACTATGGTGATAACGTGGAGTTCGCAAACATCCGCGAACAATGCGCCTGGGTTCACAAGGATGATCCTGTTGGCGCCACACGTAAGACAATAGACATAATTTCGTCAGGCGTCGCCCGGGCCAGAGAGGCTTCGCCAGTAGTCAGCGAGGAGCGTTCCTTGACCGGAAGCGCGCTCATATTGGGCGCTGGAATTCGCGGTCTAGCAGCAGCAAAGAACCTAGCGACCCAAGGCTATTCCGTAACAGTAGTTACCGGTCCTGAATCGGACATCGCTAGAGAATCGCAACGCCCCGAATACCTAGAAAACAGAGATGGCCTGCTGAAACAACTTGATGAGCAAGGTATAACTGTCAGGTCATGGCCCCAGGCTCTCGAACTGGACGGTTCGCCGGGGAACTATGATACTGTGCTGAAAGATGGCTCACAGACCAGCCGGATTGGAGCCGGGGTGGTGATACTGGACCTTGGAAAGATGGATGGGGAAGTTCCTCCCGAAGTTGACGCCATATCCGAAGAAAGCCGCCTCGGGCGCATATTTGCCCGAAGAATCGGCTCCAAAGGTCTGGAGGACGCGCAATCTGCCGCCCTCAGGGAGTCTGCCATAAGAGAGACCACTGGAATATTCATCATGTCACCAGATGGAGAAGCGCCGCCCGAGGAACAGGCCCTCAAGGGAGCAGCTATTGCAGCTAGAGCGTCAGCTTATCTACACCAAGGAAGCCTGAGCCCACGGGCCACCGCGGTGACCATTGACAGCAAACTGTGTCGCGGCTGCGGCGACTGTGCGGCCATATGCTCCTACATAGAGATGAGAGAAACCAGCAACGGTACGGCTTGCGCCTATGTTGACCAGGCGTTGTGCCTCGGCTGTGGAGCTTGTATTGCACACTGCCCTACAGGTGCCATAACTCAAGCCTTTCAGAGCGACAAACATATAAGCTCCACACTGGAAGCCCTGCTGGGAAAGGCCCCCTGTGTGGTTGAAATAGCATGAACAAGTCAGCGATACATTTAGTTGTCTTCGCCTGCAACTGGGATGGCCTCAGTTGTATAGAAGAGGCATCCCAGGGAGGATTGACCTACCCAGCCTCTGTGAGAGTGGTCAGAGTAAGCTGCCTCTCCCGGGTGCACCAAGGGCTTATGCTCAAGGCCTTTGAACTGGGTGCGGATGGGGTGATGCTTCTGGGATGTGAACCAGGCAACTGCCAGTACGACATCGACGCAGGACTTGTTACACGAGAGTACGAGAAGGCGCGAATAGTGTTAGGGCTGCTCGGGCTGGGGAAAGAGAGACTGGTTCTCTGTCACATACCCCGCGGCGATGGCCCCGGATT
>DAOVBS010000034.1 GCA_030670425.1 Chloroflexota bacterium
CGAAACCGATAGCAGCTAGAAGGAAAATTCCAATATAACCGAAATTCCCTAGCAAGCATCCCCTCCTTTTCCGCCGTAATATAACACATGTTTCGTCGTAAATCAAGTGCATGCAGGCATTTAAAATGCAATGTCATGGTACATATTATACAGTTGGGGATGTGGATGGAGCCTCAGTAACATAGGATAAATGGGTGCCCAGCCTCTTTGTAGCCGACTCTTCACTGTGGACAGCTCCGGCGCGACAACTCGCCTAGCAGAGACACATGCGGGTGAGAATCTGGTGGACCGAGTGAGGACATCGTTCTATGTCAGATGCATCTTGAGCGGTGATTGAAAGGCAACGGTGGCTGCCTCGGTTTCGCCACGCCAAATATTCCAATATCAAACACATGGAAAGCGCTCGTCTTATTCTACTTCAGCTTCCGCCCTCGGGGAAAAGATGGGCACTCTTTTTATCCGCGCCAGCCTTGCCAGCAAGTAGCCCAGCCCATATAAGACGACGATCGGAGCAGCAACGAGGCTCTGATTGACAGGGTCGAAGGTGGGGGTAATGATAGCGCCGAGAATGAAAGCCATGACAAAAGCATACTTCCACTTCCTGGCGATCCATTGAGGTGAAACCACGCCGATCTTGCTCAGGAAGAACATCACCAGCGGGATCTCGAACACCACCCCGAGCCAGAAGAGAAGTCTGGTGACGACGGAGACATAATCACCGACTGTCCACCATGGCAGTATATCGCCGCCGACAAAGCCGGGAAACTGATAGTACAGGAACCTGAGCGCTGGGGGCAAGAGTATAAAGTAGCAAAAGACGACCCCACTTGCAAAAAGAACGATGACCGCAGGCAATAGCGTATAGAGATACCCTTTCTCTCTACGAGTAAGCGCTGGTCTGATGAACATTACAAACTGATAGGTAAGGAAAGGCATTGACAGGGCGAGGCCGCCGTAGAGACACACCCTCATATAACTCCCCAGCAACCCGGTTACAGTGGTGTAGTACAGGTCAATGCCGGAGACTGGGTTTGTTAAGAAATCGAAGATATAGCGTGCGAAGGGGAAACAAATACCGATACATACGGCGACAACAATCAAACTCGTGATCAGGCGTCCCCGTAACTCTTGCAGGTGACCTAAGACGGTAAGCTTCTTCTCCTCTCCCATCGGCTATACGACACCCCCCCAACCAGCAACCGTGCTATGACTGGCGGTTCAGCTCCCTGCCCTCCTCCTCGGGACTCTCATCTTCATTGTGAGGAGTGCTCTCTGTTTCCTTCGTTAGCGACGATTTGAGGTCAGAAGCCGCCTTCTTAAGGGAATCCAGCGGGTTGTCACCTTTGTTGTAAGGAGTACCCTCCACTTCCTTAGCCAGCGTGGATGTCAGGTCAAAGGAGGCTCTCCTCAGGCTACGATATAATGTTCCCAATCTTGCCGCAATCTCCGGCAGCCTTCTCGGCCCCAATAGCGCCAAGATGACAACAAGTATTAAAAGGACTTCCCAGAAACCTATACCTAAGAACCCATCCATCACCACCCCCTCAGCCAATCCTTATGGGGACAGAACGCCATCTCCTCTCAATTGCAAATGCAGAATAAGGGGACAAGCAAGGGGCTAACTTTTCTGTTCGTCGTCTTTATCTTTCTCGCCTGCTGTATCTTTTTCTTTCTTGGACAAGTCTGTGTCCACATCTTCACCCGCCGCCGCCCTGCGGAAGCTGCGGACACCCTTGCCGAGAGCGCCCAGTGCATTGGGCAGCCTCCCCACACCAAAGATGATCAAGACAACTGCCACTATGGCAACGATCTCCCATGGTCCCAAGTGTGGCATACTCCCCTCCTCCAGACCCTCTAGAGGGCCTCTTAGCTATTATTCGTTGTGGCCAATTCTCCAGCCTTGTACCCCAACTCGCAAGCTTGTCTATCCAGGTCTAGTGTACTTATCCATTCCAAAGGAATCAATACCTCGGATTGTGAATGACGCAAATCAATGCCCTTGATGTAGCCCTTGCATTCTTCACAGACATAGAGGCGATACAGACCCTGAGCATCGGGGAAATAGCCCAGACTCCCCTGCTCTTTGGTCCCGCAGAAGGGACACTGCAATCGCTGAAAGCGCCACTCTGCATCGCAGCGGGCACAGACCAGCCATCTAGCACCCCCCTCTCCCCTTAGAACGGCTAGATTTGGCGCGCTGCCGCATATGGGGCAATACCCCCGCCGCCATAGGCTCTGGTCAACATAAGGCAGCAATGCCTCTGCCTGCGCGGCCAAGAAGGGCTTCAAAGCGGTGTGGAGGGCAACAAGCAGAGGTTCCTCCTCATCCCCGTCTGACATCGGTTCCCCTTCGTACCACGCTCTGGCCATCTCCTGCAAAGGTATGGTGCTTGGCGAGGGGCCCAAGGAGAAATACTCGCCAATAACTGAGAGAGCCTCAGCAAATAGGCTATCTATCTTCCCCCAGTCAAGCTGCATTTCATCGAAGGCCAGCACGGGCGTGCCGCGGCGCAACCGCTCTGATATCGCCTCTGCAGGTAAGTGAGGTCTATCGAAGGATATAGTTGATTTGGCCTCGGCCTGAATACGCATCAGCCGGGCATACAGTTCGATAGGGCCAGGTAGAGAGTCCTTGTGCCATTGGTCCAAAGTCTCAAGCACTCGCTTGTCGGTCTCCCTACCCATCACCAACCCACCCACATATCAATATGTTTAGGAACCCTACTCCTTTGTGACCTTATCGTACCACTTCTTGTGATGCGACTCAGCGTATTTGGCAGACACCTTTCCTCCCCACATCGACCAGAAGATTCCTCGCATCTTGGGGTGGAAAGCAGAAAGATAGACATGAACCAACCCGAAAGTCAACAAGGCAATAAAGCCAACGTCATGGAAAAAGGCACTCCACATGAAGGCGCCGCTGGGGATGATGCCTTTGAAGAACCACATCAACGCCCCGGTAAGAATCATTAACGCCCCTGCGCCAAGGACAGTCAACCACCAGAGCTTCTGTCCAGTATTCATGTGGTCCTGAGGCGGCATCGTATCCTCTCCACCCAGCATATAGTAGGAAGGTGCTGCCTGCAGCCATCCTATGTCATCTCGCCCCCATTTGAAAGCCTCCCTCACTGCGCTCAGGGCGCTCCTTGGACTCGTTACGAAATAGAGGGCAGCCCAGCCAACCATGACCACGGCAGCAATGCGGTGAAAGAGGCCACTCCACCCACCAACAGCAGCACCGCTAAACTGTGGCACAAAAAAGAGAAGCCCTGTGATGAAAAGCACTATCCAGGCAACTGCGTTTACCCAGTGAAGGATACGAACCGGCCTGGAGTACCGCTCGACCACGTCCTCCCCAGGAACTGGTGGGGCACCAAAGATATAGTGGAGAATGGGAGTCGACTTCGGCTTACGTTCGACCGTTTCCATATCACTCCTCCTCACTGTTGATTTTGATTTTTCTGCGGGCGATAACGTAGTTCAGCCCTAGCCCTAGTGCGACGAGGCCAGCTAGACCCCAACCTACGGGTTGGAGAACGTCCTGCCACACAGTGGCAGCTACGGGTATTTGCGGATTCGCCGGGAGACCATAGACCTCTGGCGTGTCATCGAGTACATATAGTACGTGCAACCCATTCAACTCTTTCTCACCATACAGGTAGGCATTGGGGTAAGTTGACTTGAGACTGGCTACCCTTGCCTGCCCATCCGCCAACAGGTCGCTTCGGTCACCGTATGTCAGAGCTCCCGTCGGACAGGTTTTGACGCAAGCTGGCTCTTCCCCATTAGTGATACGGTCCTCACACAAAATACACTTGCTCATTGTGCGCACACCGTGCACTGTACCAGCTCCTCCACCGCCACTGCGGGGCACGTCGAACGGGCAAGCTTCCACACAGTAGCCGCAACCGGTACACAACTCCCTCTTGTAGGCGACAAAACCCAGCTCGTGGTGATAGAGAGCTTTGGTAGGACAGACTTCAACGCAAGCCGCATCGGTGCAGTGCATGCACGCACGCCTGGCGAAGAGCCAGCGAAGATTCTCAGGGGTATCGCCTATCTCGGTGAACCTCATTTTCAACCAGGTGTTCGCCGATAGGTCGGGGGGGTTCTCATAAGTCCCCCGGTTGGTGGTCAGTTCCCCTGGGAGATCGTTCCACTGCTTGCAGGCAACCTGACAACCGCGGCAGGCCGTGCATTTGGTCGCATCATATAAAATCGCTTTGTCTGCCATGTCACTCCTTCCAGTTCAGCTACACTTTCTCTATGTTACAAAGGAACGTCTTGTATTCCGGTATAGTTGTGTTGGCGTCCCCCACATGCGGCGTAAGGATGTTGCCACTGCTATGGAAGGCGCTCGACCGTCCCACGAAACCATAGTGCCAAGGGACTCCCACATGGTCAACCTTCTGTCCCCCGATAGTCAATCTCTGGAACCGCGGTGTCACGATCGCCACCGCCAACACGTAACCCCTCGCCGTCGACACCTTCACCTTGTCGCCATTCTTGATCCGCTTCTCAGCCGCGAGCTCTGGGCCCAACTCGGCGAATACTTCAGGCTGGAGCTCATTGAGCCACGGGTGGTTGCGGGTCATCTGCCCCGCCTGCCACATCTCAGCCAGCCTGTAGGTCATGCCGACGTAGGGGAACTCGTCAGGCCCACCCTTCTTGTTCCAGCCTTCCAGGTCGCCCACGTAGCAGCAGGGGTTGTTGAACCCTGGGGTGCCCTTTCCGGTGAGGTCGCCATTGGTCACACCCGTCACTAGATTGGTGTGGAGTGGGCTCTCCCACGGCTCATATGCCACAGGGAAGGGTCCCTCAGCTCTTCCCGGCCCCCAGATATGCGCCACACCTTCGGTGTGCATGATGAAGGGGAGGTACTTGGCACCTGGGGCAGCCTCGTTTATCGCCGGCCACCCCCCGTCAGGTATGTCACCCAGCCATGAGCCATTGGAGCGCTGAATAACGGGGTGTTCACTGTCCCACGGTTGGCCATCGAAGTCCACCGACGCCCTGTTGTATATGATGCGCCGGTTTATCGGCCAGCACCAGGACCAGTTGGAGTACAGACCGATCTGATTCAGACTGGCATCCACCGGATCGCGGTCCTTGGCCCTGTTTCTGCCATCTGTGGTAAACATGCCGGAGTACAGCCAGTTGCCCGAGCAGGTAGACCCATCAGTCTTAAGAGATACGAAGTTCTTCACCGGGGACTTATCGACAACGTTGTAGCCGTGTATCTCCAGCGCAACTTCATTGGGATCAGCCTCGTCAGCATACTCGCCGGTCGTATGGTAATCCCAGAATAGTTTGTTTATTGCGTCCGCTTTGGGACCAGTTTCCCCAGCGTATTTCTCTTTAAGCTTTAGCACGAGCTCGTCGATTATTGCCAGGTCAGACTTGGCCTCTCCTACGGGCTTGACAGCCTTGTATCGCCACTGCGCCCAGCGACCACTATTGGAGATGCTGCCCTGCTTCTCGTAGGAGCAAGCCGCCGGAAGGAGAAAGACCTCAGTCTTTATCTTGCTGGAATCGACCCTCCTAGTGGAATCGGTGGTCTCTGGGTCCGGCCGCTTCCAGAAGGCCGCCGTTTCCGTCTCAAACAGGTCGGAGACCAGCAGCCAATCAAGATTGTCCATGGCGTGGCGTTCGCCCTGAGAGTCGGGGCCGCCTACCGCCGGGTTCTGCCCCCAGACCATCATGCCCTTGACGATCCCTTTCGCCATGTCCTCGAAGGTACCTATGTGGGTGTAATCGTGGCCCGAGGTTACCTTGGGCAGATAGTCGAAGGCGAAGTCGTTTCCCGCGGTGGCATTGTCCATCCACCACGCCTTGAGGAGGCTGACCATGTACTTCTTGTAGTTCTGCGCCTCGTCACTCAACCACCACCAACTGGCACTCTTGTCTCCTTCCAGACCCTCGGGGGTGACAGGGAACTTCGCTCCCTTGGCCCTATTTATGTAGTCACTAAGAGTCTGGTCTGTATGGTTCACCATAGATAGATAGCCAGGAAGGATGTGAGCCAGGAGGCACATGTCGGTGGAACCCTGCACATTTGAGGTCCCTCTGAGGGCGTTGATGCCACCCCCCGCAACGCCGATGTTGCCCAGCAGAAGCTGCATGATGGCGTAGCCCCTGATGTTCTGCGTGCCGTAGGTATGCTGGGTGGTGCCCATGGCATACATTATGGTACCGGCCTTGCTCGGGGCTCCCGTAGCTGCATAGGTCTGACACACCTTGAGGAAGATATCCGTAGCACAACCGGTAACCTCCTCCACCTTATCCAGCGTGAAGTCCTTGTAGTTCTCCCACAGTAGCCTCAGTACGCACTTGGGATTCAGGTCACTCCAGTCACTCCAGGTGTTGTTGACCAACGCAGCATCCACATTAGGATTGGTGGTATTGGCGTACTTCCACGTTGATTTGTCATAAGACCCTATCTTGCCCGGAGCAGGCTCAGTGTTCTGTTTGTAACCGATAAACATCCCTGCAGCACCTGATTCCTTCCAACCCTTGAAACCATCGTTGATAATCAACGC
>DAOVBS010000006.1 GCA_030670425.1 Chloroflexota bacterium
TCCCTGCCATTCCCGCCCTGTCCGAGCCTATTCTGCCATTCGAACTGGTGTCTGCCCATATGGCCAGGGCGGCACCTTCCTGAAGAGAGCTCGTATCGTAGACCTCACGAATTTCCGCCCTATACCCATGAGAGCCCAGTACTCTCTGGCACTCCACTGCCATTCTGCGGCTCACTCCCTTCTCCCGCAAATGCGACGACAACGCGATCCCTCTGATGTCGACCACTCTGCCTTGCTCGGTGAGAACCAGGGGTTTCAATTTCTTCACTGGCTGGACTTCGATTTCGATGATCCCTGCCCCCCGTGGCACGTAGCCAGGGCGAACTATGTCGAGGCTCGCCCGCACGCCCATTTGCTCCAGGAGAGGAAGGAGAACAAACTTCATATGGTAGGCCGAGGGGGCAAAGTCCTGAAACAGCCCACCCTCTAGCCTGAACCTGGAGGGCTTCTCGGCGAAGCAGGCCAGAGGTATAAGAGTCTGGGCCAGCATGGTGGTTGAGCCAGCTGTTCCTATGTTCCAGCTATATTCCCCACCCCTGAAGCTTCCTCCAGGAGTATAGATAATCCTCCTTGAACCTAGCTCCGCCCCACTGACCACGCCGCGACACATCTCCTGGCAAGCCTGGATGACCTTGAGATGCTGCGCCCTCAAACCTGGCTTGGGCCGCTTTGCCCTGACATTGTCAACCACTACCGGCCTGCCAAGCAAACTCGCCAGCGCCACAGAATAGCGAACGATGGTTCCACTGCCGGACCTCGCCCCACCGTCGATGGTCTTCACCATTCTCGAAATTTCTCCCATCTCTTCCATTGTATAATACTCTCCGAACAGTATATGCCTAGTCCAGGACAGAAAACGGGTGTTGCCAATTTGCCGTTGCATCATGGCAAGGCGCCGTCGTGGCTCTTTGAGCGAATGCGCCAGCTCGCAAGAGAGATTGTCATCGTCATCGTCGACGAATCTGGTGCCGAGGAGATGCTGCGCCGCCTTTCCGACCCCTTCTGGTTTCAAGCCTTCGGCTGCGTCCTCGGCTATGACTGGCACTCCAGCGGCGTTACCACGACAGTCTGCGGCGCTGTCAAGGAAGGCACGCGAGGGCTCGGAGACCAGCTTGGCTTCTTTGTTGCCGGAGGCAAGGGCAGAACCTCTCGCAAGACGCCAACTGAGATAGAGAACTCCGGGCATTTGCTCAGGGTCAACCCGTCACCTCTGGTCTACGCCAGCAGGATGTCGGCTAAGGTGGACAACTCGGCGCTTCAGGATGGCTACCAGCTCTATCACCACACTTTCTTCTTCACCAAGGACGGCGCCTGGACGGTTGTTCAGCAAGGCATGAACACAAGCAACCGCTACGCGCGGCGCTACCACTGGCTGGGCGAGAAGGTGACTGATTTCGTCTGCGAGCCCGAGGCAGCTATCTGCTCCCAGGGCAGGGGAAAGGCGCTTAACCTGGTAGCTTCGGAGAGCACAGAGGCCAGGAGCACCATTGCCCACATCGCCGCCGAAGAGAAACCCGAGAAGATAGTCAGTCAGTTGGACAAGCTGAAAACGCTGAGCCTGCCCCGGAGAGCCCATATAACCCTGGAAGACATTCACCCCGACAGGCTGGTCAGGGCTTTTGCCACTGCCTACGAACACCAGCCAAAGGACTTCGAGTCCCTACTCGGGCTCGAGGGCGTGGGGCCGAAAACCCTCCGCGCCTTGAGTCTTATCTCGGACCTGGTGTACGACACCCCGGCTAGCCTGCGAGACCCAGCGACCTACAGCTTCGCCCACGGCGGGAAGGACGGCCATCCTTACCCTGTGGATAGGAAGACCTACGACGCCAGCATACAGTTCCTGGCCCAGGCGGTGAACAAGGCCAAGATCGGGAGCAGAGAGAAACTTGAGGCTTTCAGAAGGCTGAGGGCGTGGTAGGGCCGAGAGACTGCTTCGCCCACATTTCGCAATGAAAAGGCAACTCAAGTGGCAATAGCGTATGAACCCACTGGAAGGGAAGACAGGATTCTGATGGCCCCTGAGTTCTCTGAGGAGAGACCACAGGCAAGGGAGTCAAAGTGAACTGGCTGGACATAGCTATCCTGGTCGTCACCCTCCTGTTTGGCCTCGCAGGCCTGTGGAAAGGAATCGTCAGGACGCTCTTCGGAATCGCCGGGCTGATAGGCGGCATAGCCCTGGCAGGCCACTGCTACCGCCCACTCGCCGAAGTGCTTTCTCCCGATGGAGCCATCTGGTCAGGCATAGCTGCCTATGCAATCATCCTGATAGCTATCCTCGTCGTAGCTCTAGCTATCGGCTGGTTTGTGGCAGGGCTGGCGCGCCTGATGATGCTGGGCTGGCTGGACAGGCTTGTCGGCTTCATCCTCGGTGCCGCACTCGGGGGTATGCTATGCGCCGCCCTTCTGGCCATCGTTAGCAAGTACGTGCCACCAGCAGAGCCGGTCATCTCCGATTCTCTGCTGGCAGGTTTCCTGATGAGGGAGATGCCCCTGCTGTTGGCCCTTCTCCCCGGGGAATTCGACTTCATTCAGAGGCTCTTCAGCTAGCCAACCCAGGCTTTCACCCTTCTAAGAGGCCATCGAGTATCTTCTTCAGTTCACCCCTGGGCTTCAGTCCAACGATCTGTTGAACAGGTTTGCTTTCCTTGAATACGATCATGGTAGGAATGGCAGCAATGCCATACTTGGCGGCTACTGAGCTGTACTCCTCCACGTTGACTTTGGCGAAGCTCACCTTCCCGTCATACTCTTTGGACAGCTCCTCCAGAATGGGAGCGGCAGCGAGACACGGAGCGCACCAGCTCGCCCAGAAATCCACCAACACCGGCAGTTTCGAGTCCAACACGCCTCCCTTGAAGTCATCCTCTCCCTTGATTGCCTGTATCATCGATCGACCTCCTGCGGTTTAAAGCGTTTGATCCAGGGAAAACAGAATTGCAGCATTCCTTGTTGTCTGCTCGGCAACTGCGGCTTCATCAACTTCTTTCAGCCGAGCTGTGGCTTTCAAGCTTCTTACTACATCGGCAGGTTCAGCTTGATACCTTGTCCCTCTGCCGTAGGTGACCGGAGAGTCCGTCTCCAGAAGCAACCTGCCGAGAGGCGTCTCCCTGACAGCTCTCCTGTGCTCCTCGTGATACTCAGCGGCCGGCGTGGCAGAAATGAAGTAGCCAGAGCCAATTATATCCCTAAGAACACTGGAAAGGCCAGTGAACCAGTGAAAGACAGCCTTGCCGGTTCCTGCACTCGCGACCAGATCGAACGAGTCTTTCCAGGCATACCGGCTGTGGACGATTGCCGGTCTGTCGTACTCCCTGGCTACGTCTAGAAGCCGTCCCAGAACCTCCCGTTGTAGTTCCTTCGATGCGACTTTCAGCAGCCTTTTGTCATAGTCGAGACCTATCTCTCCAACGGCAACGGCCGAAACGATGTTCTGCTCAATGAACCGCAGGTTCTCGTTGATTTCTGAGGGTTCGAGTCCAGCCAGCCGCCACGGATGCAAACCCAGGGCCGGATGGACGAAGGAGCTGTATCTCCGGGAAATCTCCAGTATTCTGGCATTCGATTGCCAGTCCGATCCCACAGCCACCACACCAATGACCCCTGCTCCTCTAGCTACCTCAAGCACCGAATCAAGGTCGTCCAACTCATCCAGGTGAGCGTGCGTATCGATAAGCCTGGGCACTAGATCGCCTTTTCCTCAAGCATGGCCTTGTAGTGATTAAGCCCTGTTGTCGTTGGACTGTAGCCATAGATCGAGTACTTATTCCCCGGTTCCTTGGTGGTCAACTCTGCCGAAACCAACGCCCGCAACAGTATGTCACTGCCATACCCTGTGAGATGAAGATGATGGTCAGGTACAGTCCTGCCGGTCTGCTCGTACTCCCTGCAAATGGCGACCAGGAGCTTTACCGACTCCTCTTCCAGCCCGCGGAGCAGAGTCTGCATGATCTCCGTATTCCTGACAACAGTAACGAGGTCTTCGAAAGCGGTCATATTCGCTGCCTCTCAGCAGGGGCGGAGCTCCAAACTCCCCCAGCACAATGCTCGCAAGTGAATGGTCTATTCTATCGGTTGAAAGACGGTGTTGGCAACAGACGTCGGCTGCCATAGCACCGCCATTGACAGCATTGTGGGTCTGTGTTACGTTGAGGCCGCACAAGCAGTGCGGGAGGGCTTGGCTATGAGCTATGAGCGTGAGTTGCTCAAGGGGAATACCGATTGCCTGCTGCTCAGTTTGGTCAACGATAAGCCTACGTACGGTTATCAAATCATAAAGGAGTTGGAGAAAAGGAGTAATGGCTACTTCCGATTCAAAGAAGGAACCCTGTATCCTGCTCTTCACCGAATGGAGAAGGACAAGCTTGTTGAAGGCAAATGGCAAGTGCTACCCAACGGGCAGGAAAGGCGATACTACTACATAACCAAGAAGGGACAGGCGGTACTGTCCTCAAAGCTAATCACGTGGCAGGACTTCTCCACAGCAGTCAGATCTGTCCTACACCCCGAGACAGCCTAGGAACAAGATGTCAAACCAGCTAGGCGACTACTTGAACAGGTTCAAAGGCTCCCTTCAAATCGATTCGGCCATCAAAGGTAGCGCGGCTCAGGAACTGGGCACACATCTCGAGGACAAAAAGCGAGAGCTAGAAGAAACTGGGCTCAGCGAGGAAGAGGCAAGCAAAGCCGCCATAAAGTCTTTCGGCCCCGTTCAGATGGTTGCCCGGCAAATCTACAAGGTACACAGTCAAGGCACCTGGCAAGACGCGTTCCTGGCTGCCTTGCCCCATTTGCTGGTGGCTCTGCTGTTCGCTACATACTACTGGCAAAACATCCTCTGCACATCAGCCATAGTGACAGTCGTCACCTGCACAGTGATTTACGGTTGGTTTCACAACAAGCCCATGTGGCTCTTCCCGTGGTTGGGATATTACCTGTTGCCAGTAATAGTCACCGGCGTCTTGCTGATGCATCTACCCCAGGGCTGGACCTGGCTGGCCGCGGTTCTGTATTTGCCCTTTGCCCTGTTCGTGATCGCATACATAGTGAAGCAGGCTGCAAGTCGTGACTGGCTGTACGTATCGCTGATGCTGGCCCCTCTGCCCGTAGCATGCGCGTGGCTCCTGGCCCTAGGCAGAGGTGGGGAGTTTCTGGTCAGCGCGCACTCGGCGCAGACGGATTTGAATGTCCCGGGGATAGTCACCAGCCTCCTGCTTCTCGCCGTGGCGAGCTTCTCATTCATGCGGGTGAGGCGACGCTGGTGTAAGGCAGCCATCCTCCTGGTTCCCCTGAGCATGATCTTCCTGGCAACAACTCTGCTGAGTAGAGGAAACATCGGTCTCTGGGGATGGCTGATACTGATTTCCTCCCTGCTTCTCGTTGCCAGTCCGGCCTGCCTGCAAATCAGGTCGTGACAGCGCCCCGAAAACGCCGGCTCACTCCCGTCCCCACAGACTTGCCTGAGTCCGATCACCCTTCCTGTAGGGCAGACCCAGATGTTCATAGGCAAGCCTGGTAGCTACTCTGCCACGGGGCGTGCGCTCCAGAAACCCCAACTGGAGAAGATAGGGTTCATAGACACCCATGATGGTGTCCGCATCTTCGCTAATGGAAGCAGCAATAGTGTCCAAGCCTACCGGTCCGCCATCGAATTTGTCTATTATGGTGTGGAGCACACGGTGATCTATGTCATCCAAGCCCACAGAGTCCACTTCGAGCTTCGAAAGCCCCTCCAGGGCCGACTCCTCGGTAATCGTGCCGTTTGCCATGACTTGCGCGTAGTCTCGCAGTCGCTTGAGAAGGCGATTGGCCACACGGGGCGTGCCTCTGGAGCGCTGGGCGATTGGATCTAGAGCTCCGTCCTCCACGGGCACTCTCAGAATAGCGGCAGAACGCCTCAGGATCGTCTTTATGGCTGTTTCATCATAGAAAGCGAGGTGGTACGTAGCTCCGAATCTATCCCTGAGGGGAGGACTCAACAGGGCAGATCTTGTGGTAGCTCCTATAAGGCTGAAATGAGGCAAGTCCAGGCGCAGACCCCTCGCTGCCGGACCCTTCCCAAGAAAGATGTCGAAAACGAAATCCTCCATTGCCGGGTAGAGCTTCTCTTCCACCACGCGGCTCAGCCGATGAACCTCGTCTATGAAAAGAATGTCGCTCTCACGCAAGTTGGTGAGAACAGCCGCTAAATCTCCCGTCCGTTCTATCGCCGGCCCCGAGCTGACCTTGATGTTAACACCCATCTCAGCCGCAATGATGTGAGCCAGAGTGGTTTTCCCCAAGCCAGGAGGCCCATGAAGGAGAATGTGGTCCAGCGGTTCGTGTCTCTGTTGAGCGGCGACGATGGCTATTTCCAGGTTGCCTTTGACTTTCTCCTGACCCACGAACTCACCGAGGCGCTTGGGACGAAGGGTTAGCTCAACCCGAGTATCCTCACTGGTTGCTTTGCCAGAAACCATCCGCATACTGCTTCTCCTCCGTATTCTCCTCCCTCACGCTGAGCATGATAGGTGATCCCCTCAGCCTTCACTCAGCTTCCGCCTCACCCTGCGCAGGATCGAATGCCTCAGTCTGCTCAGACTCAAGCTCGTTGCTCTGTTCCGGGCCAAGTGCCGTGAGGATGCCCGGGGCCTCACCTAGTAGCTCGGTTGACTCCTCGAGCGGTGGCAGGCCTATTTCCTCCTCCGGTGGCCCACCAAGCTCCTCCGCCTCTCTGTGCTCTGTCTTCTCCTCGGCCAATACCCGAGCCGGGATAAGCTTGCCAAGGAGAACGTTCTCCTTGAGGCCGCGAAGCATATCTGTCTTGCCCTTTGTCGTCGCGTCGGTAAGTACCCGGCCCGTCTCTTGGAAAGAGGCAGCGGCTAGCCAGCTTTCCTTACTCAAGCTGGCCCTGGTTATCCCCAGAAGTACCGCCTGAGCTGTCGCCGGATCGCCTCCTTCAGCCAGCACTCGGCCATTAATGTCCTCGTAGTCAAAACGATCGATTAGCTCGCCAGGCAGGACCTCTGTATCACCTGAGGATGTGATTTTGACTTTCCGGAGCATCTGAGAAACGATGACGACAACATGCTTATCGTGTATTTTCACTCCTTGAGAGCAATATACCTTCTGTATCTCATCAACCAGGTACTGCTGCGTGGCCTCTTTCCCCATGATGTGCAATATATCGCGCGGGTTAATCACACCTTCTGTAAGCTGCCGGCCCACTTTGACGAGGTCTCCAGATTTGACCAGCAATCGCGTGCCGAGTGGAATAGGGTATTCTCTTTCCTCTCTCTCCTCATATTTGATATAGAAACGCCCGCCTTCGATCACAGCCTGACCGGCAACTCTGGCTACTACTGGCTGTTCTTCTGTAATTTGGGGCAGCCGTTCCCCTGTGTCTCCGGAGGCAGCAGACAGGAATAGAGCCGTGCCAATGCTCACCGACTGCCCGTTGTCCACGGCTATCTCCGCCCCCGGCGGTAGCACGTACTCGTCCAGATAGGATTCGGAACTGGTGACCCTGACCACAGTCCCCCCATCTTGGTCAATCACGTCAGCAACGCCGCTGATATCAGAGACAATGGCACCGCTTTTTGGTACTCTGGCCTCGAAGAGTTCCTCCACGCGAGGCAAACCGCTGGTAATGTCAGTGCCCACGACGCCACCCGTATGGAAAGTGCGCAGCGTGAGTTGAGTGCCCGGTTCGCCAATGCTCTGAGCAGCGATGACACCTACAGCGGTGCCGCGCTTCACCAATTCTCTTCTAGCCAAATCTCTACCGTAGCAGAACTGGCAGATACCAAACCGTGACCGGCAAACAAGGGGCGACCGTACATAGACCCGGTCGATGCCCGACTCCACAATCAGTCTTGCCTTTCCTTCGTCGATTTCCTCATTGCGTTCAACTATGACATCGCCCGTGTGCGGGTCAGTAACCCCGCTCGCCGCCAGATACCCGAGCATTCGTTCGCCGAACGGAGGCAATGGACCACCGCTGAACTCCTTTGATATCCATATTCCATCGGTGGTGCCACAGTCTTCCTCAGTCACAATAGCATCCTGGGCCACGTCCACCAGCCGGCGAGTCAGGTAACCACTGTTCGAGGTCCTCAGGGCAGTGTCAGCCAACCCTTTGCGGGCACCATGGGTGGAGATGAAGTACTCCATCGGTGACAGCCCCTCCTTGAAGCTCGACCTGATAGGAAAGTCTATTATCTTCCCCGAGGGGTCAGTCATCAGCCCACGCATTCCAGCCATTTGCCTCATCTGAGAGATATTACCTTTGGCTCCCGAAGTAGCCATCATGTAGATCGAACCGTGACGATCCAGTGATTGCACTATGTCATCAGTGATATTGTCGGTGCTCTCCATCCAGACCTCAACCGCCTTCTCATACCTCTCATCCTCCGTGATTAAACCACCGTCAAGTTGCCTCTCCAGGCGTCCGATCTCCTCGTCGGCTTTCTCCAGGATTGCAGCTTTGCCTGGGGGCTCTTCAATGTCGCTCATAGAGATAGAAATCCCCGATTTCGTGGCATAGTCGAAGCCCAATTGCTTGAGCTTGTCAAGAACCACAGCAGTTGCGTCATTGCCCAGCACACGGACGCATTCAGAGATCAGAGACCTTGTGGCAGCCTTGTCCACCACTTTGTTATGAAAACGAAGCTGTTGAGGCAGAGCATCATTGAACAGAATCCTTCCTACGGTGGTCTTCATACGGTCACCGTTGTCCCGGACCTCAATCTCAGCGCCAAGCTCAACGATGCCGGATTCATAGGCCAGTTTGGCTTCCTCGAAACTGCCGAAGGCCTTTCCCTGCCCTTTGGCCTCGGGCTTGACGATGGTGAGGTAGTAACAACCGAGAACCATGTCCAAGGTGGGCAGCATCACCGGCTCACCGCTGCTCGGGAGCAGCATATTGTGAGTACTGAGCATGTGCTCTCTGGCTTCTCTTACTGCCATCCTCGACAATGGCACATGCACCGCCATCTGATCGCCGTCAAAATCAGCGTTAAAGGCAGCGCAGACTAGTGGGTGAAGCTGGAACGCATCACCATCAATCAAGACAGGCTCGAAAGCCTGAATGCTCAAGCGGTGAAGCGTAGGGGCGCGATTCAGCAATACGGGACGCTCCTTGACCACCTCGGTAAGTAAATCCCAGACCTCGGGTCTGGCCCTCTCCACCTGACGTCGGGCGACTTTCACGTTGCTGGCATAACCCTCCTCCAGAAGCTTGTGCATAACGAAGGGTTTGAACAGCTCCAAGGCCACATGTCGAGGCAACCCACACTGATGGAGCTGAAGTTGCGGCCCAACCACAATGACGGAGCGGCCGCTATAGTCTACCCGCTTACCCAGAAGGTTCTGCCGAAACCGCCCTTGCTTCCCTGACAGCATGGCCGATAGAGATTTGAGGGTGTGATTGTTGCCAGTGGTGACCACTCGCCCTCTTCGCCCATTGTCAATAAGAGCATCAACGGCCTCTTGCAGCATACGTTTCTCGTTCCGGATAATGGCTTCAGGCGCACCCAGAGATTTGAGGCGCCGGAGACGATTGTTGCGGTTGATAACGCGCCGATAAAGATCGTTAAGGTCACTGATAACGAAACGGCCACCACCCAGCTGAACCACAGGACGAAGCGACGGTGGCAGCACGGGAAGCACGGTAATAATCATCCACTCGGGCTTGTTTCCGCTGAGCCGCAGCGCTTCAACCAACTGCAATCTCTTGGTGGCCTTGCTGTAGCTCTGTCCCGAGGCGGTGCCCACTTTCTCCAGGAGTTGCTGGTGCAGTTCCTCCAGATCGACTTTCTTCAAGACCTCCAGAACAGCCTCAGCCCCCATGCCAACTTCGACAATACCACCATATTTCTCCTTGACCTGCCGGTACTCCTCCTCATGGAGTACATCTAACCGCTTAAGCTTCTTCAGAGCTTGCACCTCTTCAGACTTCTTGACCAGGTCCTCTCCCCCTTGGCCTTCCCCCAAAGCTGCTTCTTCCTCAAGTTGACGGACCTTCTCGTCGCGAGCTTCTTCATTGAGCGAAATAACGATATACCGGGCAAAGTATATGACCGACTCCAGGTCCCTCGGGGACAGATCAAGGAGAAGCCCAATCCGGCTGGGCACTAACTTGAGAAACCAAATATGGGCAACCGGAGAGGCCAGTTCGATGTGTCCCATTCGTTCTCTGCGCACGCTGGAATGAGCCACTTCAACGCCGCACTTATCGCAGATGACACCCTTGTAGCGTATCTTCTTATACTTGCCGCAATGGCATTCGTAGTTCTTGGTCGGGCCGAAAATCCTCTCACAAAAGAGCCCATCTCTCTCTGGCTTCAAGGTGCGGTAGTTTATGGTCTCTGCTTTGGTCACCTCACCATGAGACCAGCTCCTGATTTGCTCCGGTGAGGCCAGGCTTATCCTGATAGCATTTAGTTCGTCAAACTGTGCCATATCTTTCATAACCTCACTATGATCTCACTCAGAAGATCCAGCTAGAAGCCAGCTTTGAGCCTGGGCTTGGTATCGGCAAAGAGACTGATCTTCTCCTGTTCTTCATTGAGCAACTCAACGGCGAAACCCATACTGCGCAATTCCATGAACAACACCTTGCATGCTTCTGGAATGGTAGGACTCTGGATATCCTCGTTCTTGATAATTGACTCGTAGGCTCTAGCCCTGCCCACGAGATCGTCAGATTTCACTGTAAGCATTTCTTGAAGCGCATAAGCTGCCCCGTAGCCCTCCAATGCCCATACCTCCATCTCTCCAAATCGCTGCCCGCCAAACTGGGCTTTCCCTCCCAGAGGCTGCTGCGTTATCAGTGAATACGGGCCAGTAGAACGAGCATGTACCTTGTCTTCCACAAGATGTATCAATTTCATCATATAGACATTGCCTACAGTCACCGGTTGGTCAAATGGCTCGCCTGTCTTTCCATCCCGAAGTTCCATCTTGCCGAAAATAGGGGAATAGAGCCTTCGTTCCTTGCAGATATCGCTGGCCCTCTGCTCCAGTTCTCTATCAGTCAGGTCTTGAGCATTCACCCCCAGTTCCTCAAGCCAAAGGCAAAGGGAGGCTCTCTTGGCCTTTCCCCGGCACGCCGGATCCATTATCTCCCCATTCTCAAAGCCACGGTCTGCAAGCCACGCCTCGATCTTCTCTCTGTCAGCTCCCCTGGGGTTCTTCAAGTCAAGGTTAACAGCACCGGCTTTCCAGGCTATCCAGACCCTGCCCAAAGCGTCTTCAATAGCTGTAGCGTCAGCCCCGTCAAAAATGGGGTTAAGAGCTCTGAAACCCAGTATGTAGGCTGCCCATCCCAAGTGAGCTTCCAGGACTTGCCCGAGATTCATGCGGGACGGAACACCAAGAGGATTGAGAATCATGTCCACAGGCGTGCCATCGGGCAAGAACGGCATATCCTCTTCAGGCAGTACAATTGAAACCACCCCCTTGTTCCCATGTCTGCCTGACATCTTGTCGCCGACTGAGATCTTCCGCTTCTGGGCAACCCATACCCGTACGAGTCTCCTCACCCCAGCCGACAGTTCATCGCGATTCTCCCGTGAGAAGACCTTGGCCTCAATCACCCTTCCGTTTTCCCCCGGCGGCATCTTGAGGGAGCTATCTTTCACATCGCGCATCTTCTCACCGAAAATAGCTCGCAGCAGCTTTTCCTCCGCTGAAGGCTCAGCTTCACCCTTGGGAGTGATCTTTCCCACCAGAATATCACCAGGCCTTACTTCAGCCCCGATCCGCACAATCCCCTCCGCGTTGAGGTTGCTCAGACTCTCCTCGCTCACGTTGGGCATGTCTCTGGTAATTTCTTCGGGCCCGAGTTTGGTCTCACGCTCCTCTATCTCGTATTTCTCAATATGCATAGAAGTGTAGACATCGTCCTTGGCGAGTCTTCTGCTGATGATGATGGCGTCCTCATAGTTATATCCATGCCAGCTCATGAAAGCGCATACGATGTTTTGCCCCAAGGCGAGCTCTCCGTTATCTATTGAAGAACTGTCTACCAAGACCTGACCTTTCTTGATCTTTTCACCCTTGTCTACGATGGGATACTGATTAATGGTCGTGCCCTGGTTGGTCCTGACAAACTTCGCCAGCTCATGAATGTGCTTCTCCCCTTTCCCGTCCTCAATCACGATTCGTGAGCCGGTCACAGAGCTCACCACACCCTCGTCAGCAGCAAATATCTTTTGTCCGCTGTACTTGGCCACCTCTTTCTCCATTCCCGTGGCCACCAACGGAGCATGCGCACGCAGCAGAGGCACTCCCTGGCGCTGCATATTCGAACCCATCAGGGCGCGATTAGCATCGTCATGCTCGAGGAATGGAATAAGAGAGGCAGCCACACTGAATATCTGCTTTGGAGAAACGTCCATGAAGTCCACCCTATCCGCTACTTCCTTGAAGTACCTACTGCCTTTCTTGACCTCGATCCTCTCCTCTCTGAACTCATCCCTGTCATTTAGCCGTACCTTGGCCTGGGCAATGCTATACTGATCCTCTTCATCGGCGGTCAGATCAACAATCTGGCTGGAAACAAAGGGAACCACCTTGATAGTGCGTCCGGGAAGCGAGGCTATCTTTCTCGCCAGCTCTCCAACTATGGCTGCCCCCGCTTTGGCTACCAGGACTCCCTCATCATCGACTACATCTTCTCGCGCCGTTCTTCCCAGCAATTCCGGCAAAGCATTGGGCACTTCGTGGACGACCTTCCGATAGGGGGTTTCCAGAAATCCAAACTTGTTGATTGAAGCGTACGTAGCCAGCGAGCCAATCAAACCGATGTTGGGGCCTTCGGGGGTCTCAATGGGGCAAATCCGCCCATAGTGGGAATGATGTACGTCACGAACTTCAAAGCCAGCCCTCTCTCTGGAGAGCCCGCCGGGACCCATAGCAGAAAGGCGGCGCTTGTGGGTCAGTTCAGCCAGGGGATTGGTTTGATCCATGAACTGAGAAAGCTGTGACCTGCCAAAGAACTCCCTTGTAGCGGCGGTTATGGGACGGATGTTGATCAGGGCAGAGGGAGTCGCCCCTTCAGTGCCAAGGATGCTCATTCGCTCCTTGATGGCTCTTTCCAATCGCAACAGTCCAATACGGAACTGATTCTGCAACAGAAACCCTACGCCTTGCGCTCGCCTGTTGCCCAGATGGTCAATATCGTCGGGAATCTCTCTGCCATTGTTGAGCAGAATGATGTGACGCACTATTTGCACCAGGTCTTCGGGCGTTAACCCAAGGTGCTCCTCAGGGATCTCCACTCCCAGCTTCTTATTGAGCTTGTAGCGCCCAACCTCTCCCAGACTATAGCGCCGGGGATTAAACAGGAAATTGTCCAGCAATGTTTTGGCGCTATTAAGGCTAGGAGGTTCGCCGGAGGACAACTTGCGGTAAATGTCTATTAGAGCTTCATCCTTGTTCCTGATCAAGGGGTCATGCCCTATAGTGGAACGAATATAGGTATGATCAGGCGAATCGTCAACGTCCTGGAAGAGATTCAGTAACTGCTCATCACTTTCAAAACCGACAGCACGCATAAGAGTGGTAGCAGTTATCTTCCGTTTTCCGCTCACCTTGACTGAAATAACGTCACGAGTGGAAGTGTCGAAATCAAGCCAGGCACCCCGTTCGGCAATCAACTTGGCAAAGCCCAACTCCCGTCCGCTTCCAGGATCCCTCTCGAGAGTGAAGTAGACCCCCGGAAAGCGAGTTAGCTGACTCACCGCAACTCGCTCCGCCCCGGAGATTATAAAGGTGCCTTTCTCTGTCATCAAAGGAAAGTCGCCGAAGAACAGTTTCTCTTCCTTGATCTCACCCGTCTCCTTGACCAGCAAACGGAACAGGACATGGAGAGGGGAACAGTAGTTCGTGCCGCGCTCAAGGCATTCGGCGATAGAACGTTGAGGCTCGCGAAACTCGTACTCGGCGAAGTGCAGTTCCAACCTGCTACGAGTATAGTCGTGGATGGGTGACACTTCATCAAGTAGCCTTTTCAGGCCCTCCGTTTGGAACCAGTGAAATGAATCGATCTGGACACGGACGAGGTCGGGCACGTCCACTACTTCGGGCAATCTGGCAAAGGACACCATGAGTTCGCGTTCAGGTCTGGATGACACTGCCATAGTCTTTTCTCCTCAAGACAGAAACTGATTCTTTGCTAACAACGCGCAAGTGTTGGGACACATATAGGCGCACAGAGATATGTTCAGAACTGTTTAATGGGGGGGAATGCACCAAGCATAATGCAACTTGTTATTCTACTACCATTGACTTCTTTTGTCAAACGAACTCGCGAATGTACATCTCGCCCCCGTCATATCCTACCCCAAATCATCCTTTGCCATTCGTCTGAGTTCATACAGCTTGTTGATGGCCTCCAAGGGCGACATCGAATCGATGTCGAGTTTGGAGATCTCATCCGCCACCGAGGACTTACTCGGGAAGAGAGAAAGCTGCTGAAGCATTGCCCCGGGGCGGGGACCTCTGCTCTTCTCACTGGCGCGGCTTTCCAGTTCCGCTAGAACCTCCTGAGCGCGGTTGATCACCGACCTTGGCAAACCAGCCAGGC
>DAOVBS010000010.1 GCA_030670425.1 Chloroflexota bacterium
GCGGCGAGTTTTCCTCATCGAAGGGACAATGAACAACTCCAGTCCGCAGGAGTTAGTTCAGGTTGTCGCCGGGCATCCGCCGGAGACTCATCTCAAGGGATTGGAGATATTGCAGCAGCAACATGTAATCAATGTAAAGGGACAGTCTGACGTAGTGGTGTATGGGCTGGGCAACAATAGAGACCCGTATTCCAAGCTGTCAATCATAAATCCCATCCAGGTAAGGAATCTGGCAATGTCATACAGCTACGGCCTTTTCCAGAACATTCCTTTGGTGAGGCAAGGAGGCATAGTCATAATGTGCCACCCCTGTCAGAGACAGTTCCATCCCGTCCACACGCCATCCTACGTCGAGATGTTTGACAGGCTTATTCCCTACACCAAAGACCCATTTGAGCTCTGGGAGCTTCATGCAGAGGAGTATGCCCACCGGCCTGAGTTCATCCATAAATACAGATACGGCTACGCCTTCCATGGGGCTCACCCCTTGATTCTGTGGGGACAGGGCATCTACGGCCTGAAACATGTGAGCAAAGTGTTCCTAGCAGGCGCGACTGACTTCGAAACGGCGGAAAGACTGGGTTTCGAGCCGTTTGCTTCGCTAGAGGAGGCGATCGCAGAGGCGGAGAACCTGCTGGGGAGCGGCTGCAGCATCACCTACCTCGATATGCCAGACAGCTTCATCTGCAATGTCGAATAGGTGGCCTAGGTATATCGCCTGCTGGGTACGGGCGCTATTGCTTCACTGGATATAGGATGCGACCTACTGATTACTAGGCGCTATTTCAGTGAGCCGCCTGGGACTCGAACCCAGAACCGGCTGATTAAGAGTCAGCTGCTCTTCCAATTGAGCTAGCGGCCCAGAGATGGGCAGATTGTACCACTGAGGAGGGATGTACCACAAGGACATGGGTGAGGAAAAGCCTCCTCCTGCCTCTGGGGCAGGAGGAGGCTAACCAAGGAGGTGAAAGAAAAGAGCGGGTTGGTATCGGAATATGAAACCTCCCCACACTTCATATAACGGGCGGAGTGGCTTTTGGTTTATGGTAGAATAGGCCCGACGAATGAGAGTCCTCCGCGAAGCCGGCATAACAGTCCTCATAGCTATTGCTATCTTTGTACCCCTCAGATGTACTGTGCAAGCCTATGAGGTGCAATACTCGTGTATGCTGCCAAACATCGAAGAAGGCGATTGGATTATGGTAGTCAAAGCAAGCTACTTGCTCTCGACCCCTGAAAGGGGAGATGTTATCGTGTTTGATCCGGGTGACAACGTTGGTTCGAGGCACCCGTTCATCAAGCGAATCATCGGCCTGCCCGGTGAGACAGTAGAGATGAGAGATGGCCGGGTTTTCATTGATGCTGCCCCCATAATTGAACCGTATGTCCTCCCAGAGCCGGCACGACGCAATAAGGACTTTGGGCCACAGAAGCTAGGTGCCAATGAGTACTTTGTCCTTGGGGACAACCGCAACAATGCCAATGATTCACGCTCCTGGGGCCCTGCCGTTCGGGAGAACATCATTGGCAAAGCCCGTTTCATCTATTTACCGCTCGACAGGGCAGGGATCATAGGGCACTACGACTACCCATAGTCGGTAATGGCGGCTGGTTACGTGACCGCAGTCTCGCACTTTGGAGGTACAGCGTGAACGATGAGGTGGTGCGTATCTTCAAGGAGGCAGGCGTCCTGAGGGAAGGTCATTTCCTGCTTTCTTCCGGACTACACTCGCCTGTGTACTGGGAGAAATTTCGCCTCCTGCAATATCCGCATTACACCGGCACACTGTGTGGCCTTATCGCTGACCATTTCAGAGACCAGAGAATCGACTTGGTTGCCGGACCGACGACCGGCGGCATTATACTGGCCTTCGAAACCGCTCGTCAGATGGGAGTGAGAAGCGTCTTCGCCGAGAAGCAAGGAGAGACGAGGATTTTCCGCCGCGACTTCGAGATCGCTCCTGGTGAGAGAGTCCTCCTTGTTGACGATATACTCACCACAGGGGGCTCCATCCGAGACACCATGAACGCTGTTGATACACTTGGGGGTGTTATTGTGGGTATAGGGGTACTCGTTGACCGCAGCCAAGAACAAGTGGATCTTGGGATAGCTCTGTTTAGCTGCCTCCGCGCTCCTGCCATTGTCTACACGCCAGAAGAATGTCCTCTGTGCGCTGCTCGTGTGCCTTTGACCAGGCCTGGTGGCATCAACTAGCCCCAAAGAGCCTGAAGCTGCAACTATTCTGAGTGGTGGCTTGAGGGCCTCAGCCAGCGCGGGGATACATATGCTAACAGCCTTTTCATCTGATGAAACATGTGCTATAAAGACATCAGCATTACTGTGCTGGCCAACTCACTGCGCAGCACAGGAACAAGCTGGGGGTAACGTCTCGATGGCAGCGGAAAGGCCTTGGCTGAGATTCACTGAGGAGAACGTTGATAGGGTACCTGACGCGCAGGGCGTGTATGAAATTGCGTACGTTACGACTGAGGGGAAGAAGCTCTGGCGTCTTGGCAAGACTCCCAATCTGCACAAGAGACTGTCGACACGCCTCTATAGTCCAGAGCCACCTGAGAACTCATACTTCAGATACTATGAAGCGGGTTTATCGGAAGACGTTGATATGTTGGAGGCTGAACTCTTCGATAGCTATAAGAGGCCATCCCAGTAGGTATGAGATTCCGAGGGTGCGAGGCTATGATGCCATTTACTGGGACCAGGCCTCTCAGTCCTCAGGGAGGGTAGGAACATAATGAGGATCTATGCAATGACCGACAAAGGGCAAATCGCATTCGGTGTGATAAGGCAGGAGCCGACGAAGGTCGTGACCAACGAGCCAGGATATCGTGTCCTCAATTACCTGTACGAGGTACAGACAGGCAGTATGGAGGACATAGCTCTGGACACGGGGCTGCCCCGAAAAGAACTGGCCTTGAGATTGCGAAGTTACCTGAAGCAGGGTCTGGTCAAGCTCTTGATAGATCTATGAGTTTGCAGAGAGGGTGAGCCATCAGAGTTGTATGCCGAGCGGTCAAGCTTCTAGGATTGACCAGCGCCCATTGCTATGATAGATTTCACCCGTGCCGAGGTAGCTCAGGTGGTAGAGCAGCGGACTGAAAATCCGCGTGTCAACAGTTCGACTCTGTTCCTCGGCACTCGTCCTTAGTGAATGAGTGGGTAAATGGCTTGCCGAAGTTGGCAATGGCCGGCTTACCGGTAGGACCATCTCTTCCACATCCTGAAGCAAGTGTAGCCGAGAGGCAAGACGATAATGCTAGCGATCAGCACCTGGGCCCAAGCAGGCAGCTTGGAAAAAGACAGGCCGACATGGAATGACTCTACCGTGCTGGTGGTCTCGTTGCCAGCACCGTCTACTGCCTTCACTCTCCAGTAGTAGGGCGCTTCCTTTCTGGTGGACTCGAGCTTCTCTTCTTCGGTGAGAAGATACTCTGATGCTGAAAGGCCGACCTTCTCCAGGACGATGGAGCTGTGCGAGAACTGACCATAGCTGGCGACCTGGAGTGTATAGGTCACGCCGCTCGGGTCGGTGACAGCTTCCCAATCAAAGTAGGCTCTGGAGCTGGCTCTGGCCTCCGTTTCAGGTGTCAGCAATGATGGGATGGGTGGAGGTGTTGACTCCACAGCAAATGTCGCTGTGGCTGTATTCGTGTCATCGGTAGCGGTGATAGGGTGTTCACCGTGCCTGCCCGGAGGAATAACACAGGTAACGGAGAATTCGCCGTTGGCGTTACTAGTCGTGGTTGTGACTGTCATCCGCTCTAGGGTGTAGGTCACGGTGATACCAGCATCGGCTTGAAACCCACTGCCGGTTACGGTTACTTCGCTGCCTACGTTCCCGGCTGCCCGGCTGAGCTTGATACTACAAGCTATCAGGAAGGCCGCTGTGTCTTTGTTCTTGTCCCCGTCCCTTGCCTGTACCTCGTACGTGCCAGCACTCCTCATTGGCACATGAAAGCCGACTTCAAAGCTGCCGTACTTGTCAGCTTCAGTTGCTGCTGCCTCATCCCTATCGAAAGTGATGGCGATGTCACTTCTTGAGCCAAACCCTGTACCTGCGACGGTCATGACATCGACGCATGTCCCGTTCATTGCTGCAATAGCTATCTTCGGTGTCACAGTGAAGCGCAGGTCGGCTTCGTTCCCCGATTGGTCAGTCGCGGCTATGGTGTGTTTGCCAGCAGGACTCTCAGGAATGAGGATGGTGCACCTGAACTCACCATCCCGGTCGGTCTTCTCAGGACCCCTCAGCACTGCAATATCGCAGCCATCGTACTCAATAGTGATCTCGTCGGTATGGGCGAAGTCGGCACCGGTGATATCAACATTGGTACCGACAGGACCGTCAATGAGGTCAAGCTCAATCTCGCAAGCGATCACGGTGCACTCGGCGACACCTTCGATGCGGCTTTCACCAGCCCTGGTGACGTACACATAGTGTGTGCCGCGGTGCACATTTTCCTCTTCTCGGCCATCGGCAAGCTCATCGGGTATGAGGAACCGGGTGCTGAACTCACCGTGCTCGTCCACCAGCAGCCCCGATTTGACGCGTTCGTAGATGGTGATCTCAGAGTCAATCTCATCATCAAGCTCTGCTTCCTGCCTGGAGAAGTAAATGTCGACCATAGAGTAGTCTTCTGACCCAGGAGCGAAATCGCTTGGAGGAAAACCAGTGCCATCGACGTAAAGCCAGGAATCGATCTCGCCTTCCATGGGATAGAGTTCTGTCTCTTTTGCTGCCAGAGCTACTGGGGCAGCGGCTGCAGCCGCCAATACGGACAGGACAAGAGCGACCGACAAGACGCGGAGGGCTCTACTGCTCACCGACTTCGTCAACGGCGCTATTATAGCCTTTTCTCCCCCTATGATACGAGTATCCTGCCAGAGCCTATAGCAGAAGACCGGGATCCGGCAAACCCAGCGTGGCAAATAGCGCATATGGGGCAGAGAAGTCGAGAATTCCCATACTTAGGAAAGGGCAGTTCGCCAGCAGCAATTGCGTGATTCGAATGGCGGTGATACAATTTTGATTCGTGACAACGAGTTGCGTGATCACGAAATTTCGGGAAATTACTCAGCAATTGAATAGGGTTGTGTCCACTGCCAGTCGAACGTGCCGGCAGTCCCAGAGTAGTTCGCAGACCTCGCCGAAGTGGCGGAATGGTAGACGCGGCAGTCTCAAAAACTGTTGGGAGGTAACTCCCGTGTCGGTTCGAGTCCGACCTTCGGCACCAAGTTCAGTGCCGGGTTGTGTAGCGGTAGCACGGAGGACTTTGGATCCTCTAGCCCTGGTTCGAATCCAGGCCCGGCAGCCAAGATTGATTCAGAAGGTAGCTCAACGGCCGTGGACTTACCCGGGCCTCCGACTCCACAGCAGCGGTATACACCAGCTGCAGGCAGGAGGCTGTTTAGTCACAGATATTCCCGAGTAGCTCAATGGTAGAGCAGGCGGCTGTTAACCGTCTGGTTGTAGGTTCGAGCCCTACCTCGGGAGCCACCAATCCCAGTTCCATCGGTACAGTGCCGAGCGAACCTGAGGCATGGGCTAGTTCAGATTGACATTGGGTTCGCTCTAGTCTATACTACAAACCCAAAAACTGCCCGAGTGGCGCAATGGCAGCGCAACCGATTTGTAATCGGTAGGTTAGCGGGTTCGAATCCCCTCTCGGGCTGGTTAGAATTTTGCCAGGTTGTGTGGTAAACTGAGGCTGGGAGGGGTGCCGGAGTGGTTAATCGGAGCAGTCTGTAAAATTGCCGCCCGTTGGGCTTCGTAGGTTCGAATCCTACCCCCTCCACCACAGGTGGCAACACAGGCCCACATAGCTCAGTTGGTAGAGCACGTTCTTGGTAAGAACGGGGTCACCAGTTCGAATCTGGTTGTGGGCTTTTGAGATTGAAGGAGGTCAAGAGAAATGGCAAAGAAGGTCTTCGAGCGTGCAAGGGAACATGTCAATGTGGGCACTATAGGTCATGTTGACCATGGCAAGACCACACTGACCTCTGCAATGACTATGGTTCTGTCCAAAGCAAACATAGGCTATAGTCACTATCGCGCTTTCGAAAGCATAGACAATGCTCCTGAGGAGAAAGCTCGAGGATTGACTATTGCCATAACTCATCTTGAATATGAAACAGAGAAGCGGCACTATTGCCACGTTGATTGCCCGGGGCACGCTGACTATATCAAGAATATGATAACCGGGGCGGCCCAAATGGACGGAGCTGTCCTAGTGGTAGCTGCTGATGACGGTCCCATGCCGCAGACCAGGGAACACATCCTCTTGGCCCGACAAGTGGAAGTCCCTTGCATGTTGGTGGCTCTCAACAAGGTTGATCTGATGGATGACCCTGAGCTACTGGAGTTGGTGGAGATAGAGGTAAGGGACCTTCTAAAGAAATACGGCTTCCCCGCTGATGACATGCCCGTGGTCCATGTGAGCGCTCTGAAGGCCCTGGAATGCGGCTGTGGCAAAAGAGAGTGTGAATGGTGTGGGAAGATATGGAATCTGCTAGATGCCATGGACAAGTATATCCCCATGCCGAAAAGAGACAAGGACAAACCATTCTTGATGCCTATTGAGGATGTGTTTAGCATCAAAGGCAGGGGAACCGTGCCCACGGGGAGGGTTGAGCGTGGCGTGCTTAAGGCTGGTGATGAGGTGGAGATAGTGGGGTTGAAAGAGACCAGAAAGGCAGTGGCTGTCAGCCTGGAGATGTTCCATAAGTTCCTGGAAAGCGTGGAGGCCGGTGACGCCGTTGGAGTGCTACTGCGGGGTGTGGATCGCAATGAGATAGACAGAGGACAGATATTGGCAGCACCGGGAACGATCAAGCCCCATACCGAAGCTGAGACTGAGGTCTACATACTCACAAAAGAGGAAGGTGGCAGACACACGCCCTTCTTCACCGGCTACAAGCCCCAGTTCTTTATCTGGACTGCCGATATTACCGGTGAGATAGTGCTCCCCGAAGGAGTGGAGATGGCTATGCCTGGTGATAGTCTGACGCATATGAACATCAAGACTATCTATCCTGTGGCGATGGAAGCGGGCCAGCGCTTCGCAATCAGAGAGGGTGGCAAGACGGTCGGGGCCGGTGTAATCACCAAAGTATCCAAATAGACATGGCCAAGAAGAAAGGGGACCTGCGCACGATTATCCATCTGGCGTGTAGTCAATGTCGCGAAAGAACGTATACCAGCACCAAGAACAAGAAGAACGACCCTCAGAAGCTAGAACTGAAGAAGTACTGCCCTAATTGCCATACTCATACTCTACATCGAGAAGCGAAATAGTACATGACGAGCCGTGCCAAGAAGGCCAAGGCCGCCAGGCCTGTAGCTATCCCAAGCAAGAAGAAGTCTAGGCTGAGTTTCTTCCCTGAAGCTATTGGAGAGCTCAGAAAGGCACGCTGGCCGACAAGACAAGAGGCGACAAGGCTAAGCATCATGGTTTTTGTTGTGTGCACCTTCGTGGGAGCAGTGCTGGCTGCGATAGACTACGGTTTCAGCAAAGTTCTCTATTTGGTCCTAGGCGGTTGATGGATGACGACTGATGGTCACTGGTACCTGTTGTATGTGTCTTCAGGACATGAAGATCGAGCGCAAAGGAACCTGAAGCATCGTATCAAATACATGGATGCGGGGGACAAGATCTTCGACGTAGTGGTACCCAAGACCAATGAGATTGAAATCAAAGGCGGAAAACGACGCACGGTAAGCAGGAAAGCATTCCCCGGTTACATCATGGTACATATGGACTTGGATGAACTCAGCTGGGACATAGTCCGCAACACGCCCGGTGTTGCCGGCTTTGTCAGCACCGGTCTCAAGCCAGTGCCTCTAGCTGAAGACGAGGCAAACACCATCCTGGAGCGAATGGAGGAGGTTCCCAGTGAGGTCCACGTGGCTTTCAAGAAAGGGGATAGCGTGCGTGTGACGAGTGGGCCTTTTATTGACTTCATTGGGAAGATTGAGGAAGTCAATATGGACAAGGGCAAAGCAATTGTGTCCCTGTCGCTTTTCGGCCGAGAAACCCCTGTGGAACTGGATTTCCTGACGGTGGAGAAGATATAGCATGATTCTCCCAGCAGCTAGTGAGGCGTTGCAACATGGCCAAGAAAGTTAAGACCACTATTAAGCTACAAATACCAGCAGGGAAGGCAACCCCGGCACCACCTATCGGGCCTGCGCTGGGACAACATGGTGTGAACATTATGGCCTTCTGCAAGGAGTATAATGGCCGAACCGCTTCCCAAGACGGATTTATCGTTCCGGCCGAAATAACCGTCTACGTGGATCGATCGTTTACCTTTGTGACGAAGATGCCTCCTGTCTCCGACTTGCTGCGCCACACGCTGGGAGTGGAAAAGGGCAGTGGCAACGCCAAGCAGGAGAAAATAGGGAGACTATCGAGAGACAAAATCCAGGAGATCGCTCAGACCAAGATGAAGGACCTCAATACCACAGACATCGATATGGCGACGAGGATCATCGAGGGCACATGCCGTAGCATGGGAGTGGAGGTAGAACAGGTCAGTAGCGGGGACGAGAGTACATAGGGAGTCGTCAAGAGGCAGATAGATGACAAGACACGGCAAAAAGTATCAGGAAGCCAATAAGCTTATCGATAGATCGAGAGCTTACTCTCCAGAAGAGGCAATCGAGTTGACGAAGCAGATTGCCTATGCGAGCTTTGACGAGACTGTCGAACTGCACCTCAAGATGGGTGTCAACCCGCGGAGTGCTGACCAGCAGGTGCGTGGCGTAGCGCTGTTGCCTCATGGTTTGGGAAAGACAATCCGCGTACTGGTTTTTGCTCAATGAGAGCCAATGAAGCTGGCGGAGGAGGCTGGAGCTGACTATGTAGGTGGAGATGAGCTCATCAAGCAGATCGAGGATGGCTGGGTGGAGTTCGACGTAGCCATGGCCACGCCTGACATGATGCCGAAGGTAGCCAAGCTCGGCCGCATCCTAGGAAGGCGAGGACTAATGCCTAATCCGAAATCCGGTACTGTGGTGCCACCTCAGGATATACCCAGGGCCATAAAGGAAGCACGCCAGGGGAGAGCGGAATTCCGGCTTGACAGAACAGCTATCATTCATCTGCCTATAGGGAAGGTTAGCTTTGAGAACGGTAAGCTTGTGGAGAACTTGGGAGCAGTGATTGAGGCCATAGTGAAAGCCAAGCCCAGCGGCGCTAAAGGGCAATATATCAAGAGTATCTCGCTCTGTAGCACTATGGGCGCAGGATTAAAAGTGGACGTCAGATCAGCACTTGCCTTGGCTGCTTAGCTGATCCGTAGACTGTTATAATATAGGTATCATATTGCGCCAATGACGGCAGGCACCACCCCACATTGGACATGGGGTAGGAGGGTATAGTTGTCCTCCGAAAGTGTTTAAAAGTCCAGCCTGCTCAGGCACCATGTAACCCTGTGTCATTGGCACAGGGATTGTTATTATCAAGGTGGTCATATGCTAAGAGAGAGAAAAACGCAAATCGTCGCTCAACTGGTGGACAGCTTGTCTCGAAGTAGGGTTGTCATCGCCACCAGCTATCAAGGCCTTTCAGCAAAGGAACTGGCTGGCTTCCGATGGACTCTGGCCGATGCGGCAATTGAGTGTCGTGTGGTCAAGAACACCTTGGTTCGCCTTGCCGCACAAAGGGTTGGCATAGAACGAATCATGAACATCGTTGATGGCCCTACGGCTCTGGCGTTTGGCTACGATGACGCTGCTCACGCCGCGAAGACCATCAGCCAATGCATTAGGTCGGGCGGATCTGTGGTGGGAATTAAGGGAGGTCTGCTGGGAGAGCGCATCCTGAGCCCCCAGGAGGTGATGGCCCTGGCCAGCCTACCGCCCAGGGAAATGCTCCTATCCCAATTGGCAAGCCAGTTCCAGGCTCCCATAAGGCGTTTGCATAATGCCCTGAGCTTCCCTCTGCAGGGCCTGAGAAACGTCTTGGAGGCCAGGATTCAAGAACTCGCTGAATAGAACAAGGAGGTTATCATGTCACCCAAAGAAGAGACAAAGGTCGTCAAGGAGGAGAAGAAGCCTGCCAAGGCCAAGGCAATGAAGGAGTCCGGATCAATGACCAAGGAGGAAATCCTCACCGCAGTCAAGAGCATGACGGTGATGGATCTTGCTGATTTGGTCAAGGCTCTCGAAGAGGAATTTGGGGTGAGCGCTGCTCCTGTGGCTGTGACAGCAGCTGCGCCCACTGCAACGCCCGCTGAGGCGGCAGAAGAGGCACCCGAAGAGGAACAAACGGAATTCACAGTAACACTCAAGGCCATTGGGGAAAAGAAGATCGATGTGATCAAGGCGGTACGCGAGGTGACCGATTTGGGGTTGAAGCAGGCCAAGGACTTGGTGGAGGCGGCTCCGCAGGCTGTCAGAGAAAGCATTTCCAAGGAGGACGCAGCTACCATTAAGCAGAAACTTGAAGCTGCTGGAGCGACTATCGAGATCAAGTAGCGGGGTTCAGAGATCAGAACCACTCATGAGGTGTGTGGGAGGAAATGCCGTTCACTGCTTGGCAGGCTATTCTTGGGCTGGGTTTGTTCTTCGTTCTCATAGGTATCGCCTGCGTATCTTGGAATAGGAAGGAGACGCGGACATATTACACCTCCTTAGCAAGCCGAAGGGATGTCAAGGAGTTCATTACCCATGAGCCGAAGCGTCCCTGGCTAGGGGCCTGGGGGATTGGGGGGAGGATATCTCTCGTTATTGGCGGCATGTTGTTGGGCGCCGCCGCGGTTCTGTGGCTCGTCTTCTTCTAACGTTCAGAGGGTTTCTTTGTGGCGGTACTGCAACGCTTCAGCCACATGGTACGCCTGGACGATATCACTGCCTTCCAAGTCAGCGATCGTCCGAGACAGCTTTAGAACGCGGTGAAAGGCACGAGCTGTAAGATGAAGCTGTTTCATAGCGGCACGAAGTAGACTTTGTGCTGGTGGCTCCACCACACACAATTCCCTCACTTCCTTGGCTGTTATATCAGCGTTACATCTCAGACCTGTGCCCTGAAAACGCTCAGTCTGTATGGCGTGAGCTACCTCGACTCTCCTGTGAACCTCCGCCGAGGTCTCGACAGGTCTGTTTTCTGTGAGCTTCTCGTAGTCAACATGGGGGACATCAATAAACACATCAATACGATCGAGCAGTGGTCCGCTTATTCTCCTGTGGTACCGAGAGATTTCCGCTGCTGAACACTTGCATTCTCTGAACGGGTCGCCGTAATAGCCACAGGGACAGGGGTTCATAGCTGCCGTCAACATG
>DAOVBS010000096.1 GCA_030670425.1 Chloroflexota bacterium
CGTGATCGCTGGGCTCGGGATTCCCTGAGGGATGGTTGTGAGCAAAGATGAGCGAAGCGGCATTGTGCCTGATGGCCCCTTCTACGATCTCTCTGGGATAGACGGCGCTGGCTGTCAGTGTCCCTTCGAAGAGGTCCTCCATCTCTATGACCTCGTTCTGGGCGCTCAGAAACATAACCTTGAATTTCTCTTTCGGCAGATCTCTCATCGAGAGATTCAGGTAATCGAAGACTTCCTTCGAGGATTTGCAGAAGGGCTTGCCGAGGACCTCTTCCTTGAGGAACTCCTGGGCCACCTCCTGGATGAACTTGACGGCAAATGTATTGGCCGGGCCAAGTCCTTTGATCTTCTGTAGCTCTTCGGGAGGAGCGGCCAAGACTCCCCGGAGAGTCTTAAACCTTTTTATCGCCTCTTTGGCCTGGTCTTTGCAATCCGTGCGAGGTGTCCCTAGAGTCAGGAGCAGTTCGATGATCTCATAGTCGTGGAATCCCTTGAGTCCGGACTTGAGGAACTTCTGTCTCAGTCTTTTCCTGTGTCCTTTTTGGCTGCTAGCTTCCACAGTCTCGTTTGCCTCAGTCTATCGCATACTTTACTATAATACTCAGCGCAAGCTCCAGGGTGACCTATGCCACGCTATTCTTTTGTTTGGACCATCGGCTGCCAGATGAATAAGGCAGAATCAGAGCGTATGGCCGGCTACCTGGATTCTGCTGGCTACCGGGCAGCCTCCTCCTTTGCAGAAGCTGACCTGGTAGTGCTCAACACCTGTGTGGTGAGGCAGAGCGCTGAGGATAGGGTTCTGGGCACTCTGGGTTTGCTGAAAGGACTGAAGGCGCAGCGTCCTAACCTGTTAATATTGGTTACTGGCTGTTTTGCAGATTCCAACACGGAAGGGTTGAGGAGAGCGTTCCCGCACGTTGACTTCTTCTTCAAGCCCGGAGCGTACTCGGAACTGGCTGCGTGGGCCCAGAAGCAGGGTATCTCCACTGCTGAGCAGGGATTAGCTTGCTTCCCTTCGGACTCTTCCCTCTTGGTGGGGCCCGGTGCCTCGGCGCAGCACAGGTGGATGGGAGGGATTTCCTCTCCCTGCGCTCTAGTTCCCGTTATCCAGGGCTGTAATAACTTCTGCTCTTACTGCATCGTGCCCTATCGCAGAGGGAGAGAGGTAAGCCGCCCCATAGAGGAGGTGGCCTGTGAAGTGGAGGAACTGGTGGAACAGGGAGTGAAGGAGGTTACCTTGCTGGGGCAGAATGTTGACTCTTACGGATATGATTTGCCCGGGCGCCCCGATTTGTCCGACTTGCTGGCGGAAATGAACAGCATCCGCGGTCTGGCCAGAATTCGTTTCTTGACCAACCACCCCAAAGATATGAGCGAAAAGCTGATTAGAGCTATGGCCTTCCTGGACAAAGTGTGTGAGCACCTGGACCTGGCGGTTCAGTCAGGTGACAATGATGTGTTGAGGGCCATGAGGCGAGGGTACACCGTGGAGCAATTTCGTGAACTGCTCAGTGCCATCAGACAAGGCGTCCCCCAGATATCAGTGAGCACCGACGTCATCGTTGGCTTCCCCGGAGAAGGCGAGGAGCAGTTTGAGCATACCTTTTCCTTGCTCGAGGAAACGAAGTTTGACGTGGTTCACGTGGCGGCCTATTCTCCTCGCCGCGGCACCATCGCCTGGCGAAAGTATGAGGACGAAGTCCCATTCGAGGTCAAGAGGGAAAGGCTCCATAGGATCGAGCAGCTTCAGGCGGGCATTGCTGCCGAGATTAACTCGAAGCTCCAGGGGAAGCGTCTGGAGGTACTGGTGGAGGGCAAGAAGAAAGGGAAGTGGTACGGACGCAGCCGGAGCGACAAGCTGGTCTTCTTTGAGGATCAGGTTGACCGATCGGGGCAACTGGTGGAGGTCAGGATTGATAGAACAAGCCCCTGGTCACTACAGGGGATATCGAGTATAATACGCAGAATAAGGCAGGAGGCATAGAATGGAACAGCTTGAAGGAATAGCCCCACTGATTCTCTTTTTCGTGTTGATGTTCGCCGCGATGTATTTCCTCATGATTAGACCGCAGCGCAAGAGGCAGAAAGAGCAGGCACAGTTGTTGAGTGAGCTTAGAAGGGGAACCAGGGTGATTACGACGGGGGGAATTCACGGGCAGGTCGAGAGTGTGGGCGAGGAGACCGTGGTTCTGAAGGTTGAATCGGGGGCAACGATCAGGGTGTCCAAGGCCAGCGTGGTCAACAGAGAAGCGAAACCTGCAAAGTAGGTGGTCTTTTGGAAGGTCTGGCGTTCGGTCAGAGCGCTCGACATCAGTCTGGAACTTGAATCGCCTTCTTGGCGATAGCCAGATAGCGAGTCGGGCTGTCCTCCAGGTAGACTATTCGCAAGCCGGTACGCTCTGTTAGGTCTACTAGCTGAGCTTCGTCGGGGAGAAGGTCAGCGCCTACTGCGCCTCCAATGGATTGGTGGAACTGGTTAATTCTATCCCGGCTTGCGGTATGGCAGATGACCAGGCGACCATCGTCTCTAAGCACCCTGGCCATTTCTTTGAGCGCCTCCGCTTTGTCGCCGAAATGGGGGAAAGCGCTGTTGCATATGACCATATGAGCAAAACCGTGAACCAGAGGAATATCGGTGACATCTGCCTGAGCGAGATTCACGATGTGCTGAAAGGCTTTGGCCCTGGCCTCCAGGAGCATGTTTCTGGAGAAGTCCAGAGCTACTATTCTACCTCTGGCACCTACTGCCTCGACAAGGAAGGGCAGGAGAACACCTGTGCCGCATCCGATATCGAGCACGCGGCTTCCCGGCCCAATATCCAGCTCCCGTACGATGTCGTTGAGGCACTCCAGACCGGCCAGACTGACCTCTCTGTCCCAGTGGCAAGCTAGCTGGTCGAAGTACTCCTGGAGTGGTGTCGCCGCCCTGGCGTTCAAGCCTGTTGCCATCTCTTTACCTTTCTCTTGGGCGAGAACACTGTCGCCA
>DAOVBS010000030.1 GCA_030670425.1 Chloroflexota bacterium
CACCGTAGTGAGACAGCAATACAACATTACGGATCTCGCCCGGTCTATGCGCGTTACTCATTATGCTCCTTTCTCTGCTCTTGGCTTCTCAGTTATATTGTAGCCTAGATTATAAGCCCCCACTGGCACCTCAAGCAACAGTGCTCCCGTTTCGATAGGACAGCAGCGAATATAGGAATAACGCCAGACAACAGCCAATGACCTGTGAGCAACTCACGCGCCGCCGTTTGGACCAGGCGGAACAGGCAAGCATCCCCACGCGCAGCCACGCATCATACTCGCAGCTCTGGCGCAGTGCCACCAGGTCAGCAGATCTCGTTCCTGGCGTCAGGGTATAGGCAGGCTCGCCTGAGACCCCTCGACCAGTGTCTCTTTGGCCGCGCCGATGAAATCCCTGAAAAGGGGATGGGGACACTGCGGCCGAGACCTGAACTCAGGATGAAACTGGCACGACACCATCCAAGGATGTTCCTTTAATTCAACGATTTCCACCACATCTCCGCTGGGTGACTGCCCGCTGGCAATCAGCCCAGCCTCCTCTAGTGCTCCACGGAAGGCGTTATTGAATTCGTAGCGGTGGCGATGCCTCTCATACACTACCTCGCAGCCATAAGCACGCGCTGCCTTCGTTCCAGGCACCAGGCGACACGGATAGGCTCCCAAGCGCATCGTGCCACCCTTCTGAGCAACCGTCTGCTGACCAGGCAAGAAATCAATCACCGGGTATGCTGTGTCAGAGTCAAACTCCGTGGAATTGACATCCTGGGTGTCAAAGACATGGCGGGCGAACTCAATGACCATAACGTGCAGGCCGAGACAAAGCCCCAGATAAGGGATTCGGCTCTCTCGCGCATAGGCCGCAGCCTTCACCATGCCCTCAATTCCTCTTACTCCGAAGCCACCAGGGACTACAATGCCCTGCGCTGACCGCAGCAGTTCCTCAGCGTGGTCTCGCTCCAAGTCCTCAGAGTGGACCCAGATGAGCTTGATATCCCGGTTATGAAAGAGAACAGCGTGCTGCAATGCCTCTCGAACCGAAAGATAGGTATCTTTCAGTTCCACATACTTGCCTACCAGAGCGATATTGACCGGTTCGCGGCAACTCCGAATACGGTCAACCAAGTCCTGCCAACCAGTAAGGTCTGCGTCTTCTGCCTCGATGCGAAGCATATTCACAACCAGTTGCCCCAACCCCTCATTTTCCAGCACCAGCGGCACCTCGTAGATGTTGGACACTGTCGGCAGTGCGATAACTGCTTCCCTGGCAACATCACAGAACAAGGATACCTTCCCCTTTGTCGAGTCCGGCATCGGATAGTCACTGCGACATACGATGATATCAGGCTGAACACCAAAACTCCTCAGCTCGTTGACGCTGTGCTGTGTCGGCTTGGTCTTCAGTTCCCTGGTGGCGGCCAGATAGGGGAGAAAGGTAACGTGGACATACAACACATTGTCACGCCCGATCTCTTGCCGCATCTGTCTGATGGCTTCCAGAAACGGACGCCCCTCAATATCGCCTACGGTGCCTCCAATCTCGACCAGAACAACATCAGCATCCGATTCTTCGGACACCTTCACGAAGCTCTGCTTGATCTCATTCGTAACGTGAGGCACCACTCGAATGGTGCTGCCGTGGAACTCTCCGGCCCTCTCCTCCGCGAAGACTCTGCTGTAGATGCCCCCCGACGTAGCATTGGCCTCGGCTCCAAGGTCAACGCCAATGAAACGTTCGTAATGCCCCAAATCCAGGTCGGTCTCGGCTCCGTCATGGGTGACAAAGACCTCGCCGTGCTGGTATGGCGACATCGTTCCTGGATCAACATTGAAATAAGGATCAAGCTTCACAACCGAAACGCTGACCCCACGACTTCTCAACAGGGCGCCAGTCGCTGCAACGGTGATCCCTTTGCCGACCGAACTGACGACGCCACCGGTAACAAATATGTACTTCGACATTTGACAGAGTGCATCCGGCACAGAGAAAGGCTTCTTGGGATTATAGGAACTCCGGAATCAGCCGTCAAGCTGGCCCAAGATGCAGACATCTGCCATACGAATCCCCTTTCGTCCATTGAGCGAGTTGTGGCCCAGCGACGCACAACAGCCTATGTGACGGCAAACTCATACGGCATAATCAGGCCTTCGGACTGCCGCCCACTGCTCTGTGCCACTGCTGTCGCAACACGACTTCGGTTTCTTTCTTCATTGGCAGCCCATAGCTAAGTTACCTATGACGTGCTCTATCTATTGACTGTAGACAGGGTGCTGTGATATGCTACTTGGGCGGCAATGGTCTACCGCATGTCGCCTTCCCCCTGCGATTGGCCCGGTGGGATGTGCTGAATGCGGTCACAAGCCAGGGCCATGGACTGGAGGCACGAAGGAATTACCGACAACCGAATCTAGAAAGGCAAGAAGGCAAGGAGGACCTAAGAATGAACCTACAACGGCCAAACTCAAACGACGCCACCAGGACTACGAATCGTTCCAAGAGTATCGTGCCAATGAGCGGGCTATGTAGCCGCTGCATCGACGGCTGCACCGGAAACTGCGAGGTATTTAAGGCAACATTCCGTGGCAGAGAGCTCATCTACCCTGGACCATTCGGCGAAATAACCGCCGGAGGTGACAAGGACTATCCGGTTGATTACTCACATTTCAATATCCAAGGCTATGCTCTGGGGGCCAAGGGCCTGCCCGCCGGCGTCACAGGGAATCCCGATACCGCGATCTTCCCTGCGGTAAACACCGAAACCGAGTACGGGTGGGAAATCAAGGTCAAGATGAAGCTGCCCGTATTCACGGGAGCCCTGGGTTCCACAGAGATAGCCCGCAAGAACTGGGATCATTTCGCCGTTGGCGCCGCCCTCAGCGGGATCACCCTGGTGTGTGGCGAGAATGTCTGTGGGATCGACCCGCTGCTGCAGCTTGACTCACGCGGCAAGATCAGTTCCGCGCCGGACATGGACCGGCGGATCGACATCTACCGCCGCTACCATCAAGGCTACGGCGAACTTCTCGTTCAGATGAACGTAGAAGATACACGGCTGGGTGTTGCCGAATACGTGCGCAGCAAACACGGCCTAGAAACCATAGAGCTCAAGTGGGGACAAGGGGCGAAATGCATAGGCGGGGAGATCAAAGTCAAGAGTCTAGAACGGGCGCTCGAACTGCGGAAACGTGGATACATGGTCACTCCCGATCCTTCCAGCCCTGTAACGCAGGCAGCCTTCAAGTACGGGGCCCTGAAGGAATTCGAGCGACACAGCCGCGTTGGCTTCATCGAGGAAGAAGCTTTCTATGCTGAAGTACAGCGTCTACGGGATCTGGGATTCAAACGAATCACCTTGAAGACAGGAGCATACAGCCTCCGCGAGCTGGCTATGGCGATCAAGTGGAGTTCGGCAGCCAGAATTGACCTTCTTACTATCGACGGAGCCCCTGGCGGAACCGGTATGAGTCCCTGGCGGATGATGGAGGAGTGGGGCATACCAAGTCTCTATCTACATGCTGCGGCCTGGGAGTTCTGCAGCAAGCTAGCCGATAGAGGTGAGCGAGTACCCGACATAGCTTTCGCCGGTGGCTTCAGCAGCGAAGATGGAGTCTTCAAGGCCCTTGCGCTAGGGGCACCTTTCACCAGGGCAATATGCATGGGACGAGCTCTGATGATTCCGGGCATGGTTGGCAAGAACATCGGCCAGTGGCTAAACGACGGCAAGTTACCTAATACGGTGGGCCAGTTCGGTTCTACACCAGAAGAGATATTCGTCTGTTACGAAGATGTCAAGAACATCGTGGGCGCCGATGCAATGAAGCACCTGCCCCTCGGAGCAATAGGTGTCTACAGTTACTGTGACAAGATAAAGGTTGGCTTGCAGCAGTTGATGGCTGGTGCAAGGTGTTTCAGCGTACCCGCCATTAGCCGACGCGAGTTGATGTCCCTGACCAGTGAATGCGCCAGCGCCACCGGGATACCCTATGTGACGGACGCCTACCGGGAAGAGGCAATGGCAATTCTGGAAGGTTAGACCTCTTCTATCTCCCATGAGACTCAGCGCCGCAGGATCAGGGAACAGGCTCGACAGTCTGCCAGCGGCGGGGGACACAACCATTCAGAAGAGCAGGGAACGTGAGACACTCACAGTAGGGCATGTCTCTCGCAGACGAAGATGATTGCGATAGTCGACTACGGGGCCGGCAACGTCCGGAGTGTGTCCAATGCCATAGCCAAGCTCGGTCATCAGGCAACTGTTACGAGTGAGCCAGGTGAGGTAGCCAACGCGAAAGCCATCATAGTACCCGGCGTTGGCAGTGCAGCCGACGCCATGGCAAACCTTCGGGCACTCAAGCTCGCTGAATCGATCAAGCAGTGGATTGCCGAGGGACGTCCGTTCCTTGGTGTCTGCATCGGGCTACAGATCTTGCTTACTGTCAGTGAAGAGGGCGGCTGGTGCGAGTGCCTCGGCATCATTCCGGGTCGAGTACGGAGGCTTCCCCGCGGGCTGAAGGTCCCACACATGGGGTGGAACCAAGTGAAGCAGAAGGTTTCACACCCGGTGTTTGATGGCATACCGGACGGAGCCAGCTTCTATTTCCTGCATAGCTACTACGTTGAGCCAGCTGACAGATCACTGGTCATCGGTGAGACCGAATATGGCATCCCCGTATGCAGCGTCATTGCTGCCGGTAATCTGATAGCAACGCAGTTCCACCCCGAGAAAAGTGGAGAGACCGGCCTCAAGATATACGAAAACTTCATAAGACTGGCCACAGCCCACATCTATCAGTAGGAAGTAGACCACGCATGTTAGCCAAAAGGATTATCCCCTGTCTTGATGTGGCAGGCGGTCGCGTCGTGAAAGGAACGAGCTTTGTGCAGCTACGCGATTCCGGCGACCCTGTAGAACTTGCGCACCTGTACTACCAAGAAGGCGCTGACGAGGTGGTGATGCTGGACATAACTGCTACCGCCGAAGAGCGGCACACGGTTACTGACATTGTTGAAAATATCTCCGAGAACGTCTTTGTTCCTCTCGCCGTTGGTGGAGGGATACGCAGCATCGACGATGTGCGACGTCTGCTCCTCAGCGGGGCGGACAAGGTGTGCATCAACACCGCTGCCCTGCTCAATCCCACTCTGGTCAGCAAGAGCGCTGACAAGTTCGGGAGTCAATCCATTGTGGTAGCCATAGATGCCAAGCGCATAGGGAGAGCCAAGCAAGCTCAGTGGGAGGTATATATCTGTGCTGGGCAGAGGGCCACCGGTACCGAGGCCACCGCGTGGGCAAAGAGGGCAGTTGAACTCGGGGCTGGCGAGATATTACTTACCAGCATAGATGCTGACGGTCACAGGGCTGGATATGACATCGAACTCACCCGGGCTGTCTCTGAGACAGTGACAGTACCGGTCATAGCCAGTGGCGGTGCTGGAAGCATGGAGGACCTCCGTCGAGCTCTGGTGTCAGGTAAAGCCGATGCTGTTATTGCGGCCAGCATTTTCCACTACGGCATATGCTCAATCCTTGAGGCCAAAGAGTATCTGGCAAAAAGGGGAGTTGCGATACGAATCTAAGAGAAAATCCCGAAGTCTGCTTGCCAGCCAAGTTGGGGGGAAGTCTGTGACAGTGTAGGATGATGTACAATAAGGGCGGGACGCAAACATGACGGGAGAGAGCACGTACGAGACGGTTATTGGCCTGGAGGTCCATGCTCATCTATTGACTGAAAGCAAGATGTTCTGCGCCTGCAGCACCGACTACATCGATGCAGCGCCCAACACCCACGTCTGTCCTATTTGCCTCGGTATGCCCGGTACGTTGCCCGTCATTAACAAGAAGGCGGTGGAATACACGGTGATGACAGCTCTCGCCCTGAACTGTAGCATACCTGGATATACCAAATTCGACCGCAAGAGCTACTTCTACCCTGACCTGATGAAGGGTTATCAAATCTCACAGTATGATGCGCCCATTGGGAAGCAGGGGTGGCTGACTATTGGTAGCGACGGGACGAAGAAGAGAATACACATCACCAGAGTACACCTCGAAGAGGATGTGGCTAAGCTGTGGCACAAAGGGCACTATAGCCTGATAGACGTCAACCGTTCCGGTGTGCCACTGATGGAGGTCGTCAGTGAACCCGAGATCAGCTCACCCGAGGAGGCAAGAGACTATCTGGTCAAGCTACGGGCTATTCTCCGGTACTTAGGAGTATCGACCGGGCACATGGAAGAGGGCAGTTTCAGATGTGATGCAAACATCAGCATTCGCCCCGCGGGCAGCAAGGAGCTGTCAGCCAAGGTCGAGGTCAAGAATATGAATAGTTTCAAGGCAGTCTATCAGGCTCTCGAATACGAATCAATGCGGCAGAGAGAGCTGCTCGAGCAAGGTGGTGAGCTTGTTCAGGAGACAAGAGGCTGGATAACGGAAGAGGGCATAACGGTGTCCCAGAGAGCCAAGGAGTATGCCGACGATTACCGGTACTTCCCTGAGCCCGATTTGCCGCCGTTGGCTTTCGACAGCAAATGGACAGAGCAAGTCAGGGCGAGACTACCCGAATTGCCTGAAACTCGAAGAGACCGCCTTGCGGCACAGTACGGTCTGCCGCTTTATGACTCCACTATCTTGACCAACTCCAAGGAGATGGCTGACTACTTTGAGAAGTGCATCGGATTGACTAGCCCTCACAGGGCAAAAGCCCTGAGCAACTGGCTTCTGGGCGATTTCAGCAGACTGCTCAACAGCACCAACACCAGCATCCAGGATTCGAAGATCAGCCCTGAGAGTCTGTTGGAGCTACTCGAACTGAC
>DAOVBS010000104.1 GCA_030670425.1 Chloroflexota bacterium
ACGGCGATGAATGCTAGCTGCCTCCCGTGTCCTTCCCCTGAGGAACTTCTCCATCATATCTTTCACCTGTACACCCACCAAGTGTGTAGCCACACCAACCACACCGTAACCACCCAGAGCGAGGATAAGCAGTGTATCACCATCGTTCCCGCTATAAACGAGGAATCCTTCTCCTGTCCCCTGTATGATCTCAGCTATCTGGCGGAAGTTGCCGCTTGCTTCCTTCACGCCGATGATATTGTCGATCTGGCTCAGCCTTATCACTGTATCGGCATTGATGTTGCAAGAGGTTCGTGACGGTACGTTGTACACAATACACGGCAAGCTTGTGGACCTGGCTATGGCACTGAAATGCTCAAGCAAGCCCTGCTGGGTCGGGCGGTTATAGTAGGGCACTACAAGAAGGCAAGCATCAACCCCGATCTTCTCGGCCTCTCTTGTCAGTTCTTGGCTTTCCCTGGTGTTGTAGTTCCCGGTGCCAGCTACCACTGCTCCACGACCAGCCACCTCAGATTTGACCTCAGCAAAAAGCCTGAGCTTCTCATCGGTGCTGAGAGTCGGTGACTCGCCGGTGGTACCGCAGACAACCAGTCCATCGCTGCCAGAACCGAGCAAGGCCCTGGCCAAGCTCCTCGCCTGCTGGTAATCGACCTTGCCTGCGCCGTCGAACGGCGTAACCATGGCGGTCAGCAAACGACCCAGTTTCTCCATGTCAACGCCTCCTCTTCCCAGGTTTTATCACCCCCCGTTGCATCCCCTCCTCGCCAATCTGAACAGCGTTCAATGCCGCCCCCTTGCGCAAGTTGTCGGCCACCACCCACATGACCAGCCCATTAGGGTGAGAAACGTCCTTCCTGATTCTACCTACAAACACGTGGTTTGAACCGGAGGCTGCCCAGGGTTGAGGATAGAAACTGACGCTGGGGTCGTCAAGAATTCTCACACCAGGTGCTTGAGCCAGGATCTTCCTTGCCTCCTCCGGCGTCATAGACACGGCGAATTCCACATTCACCGCTTGGCTGTGTCCAAAGTACACAGGAACGCGGACACAGGTAGCCGAAACAGCCATGTCTCTAGCGTGCATTATTCTCCGTGTTTCCTCCTCTATTCTCCGCTCTTCCCTAGTATATCCGTTGTCCAGAAAGACATCGATCTCCGGCAACACGTTAAAGGCTATCTGATGGGAATACACATGAGGGCAAACACGGCGGCCGTCCAGAACCAGTTTCGCCTGTGCTGTCAACTCCTTCAGGGCGGCAGTACTGCCGTCTGATACCGCATGGTAGGTGCTTATCACGACTCGCTTTATCGGAGTGACCTTATGTAAGGGACAGAGGGCCACCACCAGTTGGATAGCGGCCCCGCCTGGGCTGGCGATTATCCCCTTGTGGCGTTCTATGTCTTCCACATTCACCTCAGGAACCACAAGGGGTACGGCAGGATCCATTCTGAAAGCCGGACTGTCATCTATGACCACTGCGCCAGCCTCTGCAGCTAGAGGCGACAGCCTTCGGCTGGAATCTTCGCCAACAGAGAAAAAGGCAATGTCGATGTCTCGGAATACCTCCGGCCTGGCCTCCTCGACCTCGATCTTGTGATGATTAAAGAAGAGCTTCGTGCCTGGAGAGTGTTCCATGGCAAACAATCGCATGGAAGCCACTGGGAAGTTCCGCCGCTCCAATATCTTGACAACCTCCTCCCCCACAAGGCCGGTGGCGCCAACAATAGCCACGTTGAACTCTTCCATTACTCTTGCTACAACTCCAGCAGAACATCCAATCCATGAACCAGACCTTTGTGCGTCGTAGCTTTCTTGACTGCCAGAACAACTCCCGGCGTATACGATTCCCGGCTTATGACTTCATGGTGCAGACTCAGGGTCTCGCCCCTGCCGCTAAGTATGACTTCCTGCCCCGCCATGAATCCTGGCAATCTCAGACTGTGGATAGCTATGCCATCGATTTCCCCTCCTCTGGAATTGCGGACCACCTCCCTCTCAGTCTTGGGATAGAGGAAAGGTCCGCCATGAGCTTCCAGCATAGCCCTGGCTGTTGTAATTGCTGTTCCCGAGGGAGCGTCAATCTTCTGGTCATGGTGCATCTCTACAATCTCAACATTGTCAAAGAACCTGGCGGCAACCTTTGCCAAATGCATCAGGACCACTGCTCCCAGAGAGAAGTTGGGCGCCACCACAGCACACACGTCGTTGACACGGCACAGCTCCCCGATCTCCCTCAGGTTTTCCTCAGACAGGCCTGTGGTCCCTATGACCATGTTGACTTTGTGTCCAAGCGAGATTCGCGCCGCCGCCGCACAGGCTTCGGCATTGGTGAAATCCACTACTACATCAGGATTGCAATTCATCAGAAGAGAGCTCAGGTCAGAGGAAAATGGTATCAGCTCTGAGGTCTCGAGCAGTGGCAGGTACTTCTGAGTTACCTTCTTCTCAACAGCACCCACTACCTTCAGTTCAGGGTCGTTGTGCACAGCCCTGGTCACCTCTCGCCCCATCTTTCCCAAGGCTCCATTGATGACTACCCTTATCGCTTCCATGATGCGCACCCCCCGCACACAGATGTAGCCTACCTGTTGCTGCTGTAGTTGCTGCGGTGCCCAGGTCTGTTCTGCGGGCGAGAACGGCCATAGTCC
>DAOVBS010000093.1 GCA_030670425.1 Chloroflexota bacterium
ATGGGACTTGATGAGGCATTCCTCGACGTCACCGGATATGAAGAGACCCACGGCTCCCCTCAAGAACTTGCTCTTGCCATAAAGAGCCGAGTATCCGAAGAGCTGAAGATAACCGCCTCAGTGGGCATTGCCACCTGCAAGGTAGTGGCCAAGATCGCCTCCGATGCATGTAAGCCCGACGGGCTACTGGAAGTAGCCCCCGGCAAAGAAAAGGATTTCCTCAACCCCCTTCCCGCGGCTAGGTTGCCCGGAGTGGGCAAGAGAACCGAACAAGCACTGGGACATATGGGGGTGGACACCATAGGTGGGCTGGCTTCGCTTCCTGTGGATGTGGTCAGGGGACGTTTTGGCAAGTTCGGGGCACTGCTTCACCGCTACGCCAGCGGCATCGATGACCGCAGGGTCGAGGCCTCCGGGGAACCCAAGTCCATTAGCCAGGAAGTCACCTTCGCCCGAGATACCCTGGACCAGCGTTTTCTCCAGACCAAGCTTCGGCACATGTGCGAGGTTGTTGGCACTGAGCTACGTTCTCGGAACAAGCAGGCGAGGGCTGTAACGCTGAAGTTGAGATACGCCGACTTCAAGACAATCACCCGTCAGGCTACATTGGAGACCCCCACAGGCAGCACTCGGCATATTCTTACCGCTGTCCTGCAACTGCTGGACAGGGCTGTGTCACACGAAAGAAAACCGATCCGGCTCATAGGCATCAAGGCGTCAGGCTTGCTCGGCAGACAGAAGCAGCTTCGCCTGTTCGACCCCGAAGCCGAGAGGGGCAAGGACTTGGACAACGCTATCGCCCAGATTCGAAGAAAATACGGTCAAGCAGCAATAGAAACAGGCAATACGACAACCCAACGCCAATAGAATAGGCCTCCATCTCGAGTCAAGACGGCAGCTCTGTTTCCCTTCGCTTTCCCACTCCAGGGCCCCTGTCACCTCTGCGTTTTTCCACAACGCCCATAATAGATCCGACAAGACCTTGACAAATCCTTCGGCCTACGCTTACAATTTGCCCTTCAGGAGGCAAACAGAGCGCAGATGGCTAGCGGAGCTCTTCAGGTGGACGTGTGCATGGCCGTGATGATTATCGTGCGCACCCGCAGTGCGCTCGGGAGGCTCCTGACATGAGAAGAATGTAGCAGCGGAAGGAAAAGGGCAGAAGTCGGAAGAAAGCCTCCCGAGAGGGAGGCGGTTTCTTTACAGGTAATGCCTGGAGAACCGGAGGGACTGCAGAATGTAAACAGCGAATTCGTCAAACCGCAGCGGCTATTCAGCGGCCATCTTCTTCTGAGATGCAAGGTGCAATAGCCATTCTAGCTACAAGTTAAAGGAGAACGAAGACAATGGAACCCTATGCTTTCTACAAAGGAGATTTCATGCCTCTGTCCGAGGCAAAGATGGGAATCCTGACCCAGTCCCTGCACTATGGTACCGCCACCTTTGGTGGCATTCGTGGCAACTGGGACAGTGAACAGGAGAGGTTTTGCCTCTTCAGGCTCCAGGACCACTACAACCGCCTGCTCTTCGCCTGCCGCATCCTGAAGATCGACCTCCCCTATTCTCATCAGGATATGTGTCAGTTGACCATAGAGCTGGTCAAGAAGAGCGGCTACCGGCAGAACGTGTATGCCCGCCCCCTGGCCTACAAAAGCTCGGAGGCCATAGGGGTGAAGATCCATGGCCTGGAGAACGACTTCCTTATCATAGTGACCACTCTTCCCCCCTATCTGGATACGTCCCAGGGTGTCCGTTGCTGTGTCTCATCCTGGCGCCGTATTGACGACTCCATGATTCCAACGAAATGCAAGGTTACTGGCACCTATGTGAACAGCGCTCTGGCCAAGACCGAAGCTATTGAGAACGGTTTTGACGAGGCCATACTGCTGACCCAAGATGGCCATGTCTCCGAGGGCAGCGGAGAGAACATCTTCATCGTCATCAACGGAACCCTGATCACACCCCCTGCGTCCGACAACATTCTTATGGGATTCACCAGAGATGCAGTGATGAAACTGGCCAAGAACGAGCTGGGCGTCGACACAGTGGAGAGGAGTGTGAGCAGAAGCGAGCTCTACCTGGCTCAGGAATGCTTCCTCACCGGCACGGCGACCAGTATCGCGCAGGTCGTGGAGATAGACCGTCGTCCCGTAGGCAATGGCAAGACAGGCAAGATAACGGCAAAGCTGCAGGAGATTTTCGCTGACATCGCACTGGGCAGGAACCCCAGGTACTCCGATTGGTACACTCTGGTCTATCCGACCCAGTAGAGGCGCGGTATCTGAAGCCTAGCTCTGCAGATCGACCATCAGGCCCTTGAGCAAGTAGAGAATCCGGCAACTCTGCTCAAAGGCCGTGGTGTAGTAGTAGGCCTCCTCCAGTAGCTGCCCGATGGCGAAAGTCCCGTGACCTTCCACCAAGACCACTTTGCACCGCCTCAGGGCCTCGGCTATTTCTTCGCCAAAGTCTCCAGCCCTCGCCGTCATCCCCTTTCCCAAGACTACCACCTTTGCCACAACAGACCGCCCCTCCATGTCGCAGGGTATGACCTGCCGTTCCATAAAGGAGAGGGCCACGGCGTACGGCGGATGGGCATGGACTACAGCCAACGCCGGCGTTTTCCTATAGATGCAGCGGTGAACCGCCAGCTCAGTTGAGGCCAAGGGCGTCGCCCGATTGTTCTTGGCAATACCCGTCTCCACCAGATCCCTTTCGCCGATAGAACCTAGTGCACAGTGGCGCTGTGTAATGAGCAGGTGATTTTCCTGTCTTATGCTGAGATTGCCACTCTGCGAGGAGACAAAGCCCTGCGCAAACAGGCCACTCCCCACCCGCTGGAACTGAGCCAACATCTCTCTATGTTTACTACATGCTGTAGACTACAGCAAGTCTCCCTACGAGACTCTGCTCCAAGGTCACCCCTCGGGCACCGGCCACACCCCCAGCTCCTAGTGAATAACCGCTGCCCTGGATAACGCCTCCGACAGAGCTGGCAGTGCATATCTGCCTCAGAGTAACTGGCTTGACAGTCAAGAGATGTGCTAACCTTCGCTTTCCTGGGACGGCTCCCCTTCCCCTTCACCACGATCAGGGCTTTGGCCCGCTGCGGCGAGGGCAT
>DAOVBS010000022.1 GCA_030670425.1 Chloroflexota bacterium
CGCCTGTGGAGAACACATCCTCACGAATCTGCATGCTATCATTCCCGACCACTGTCACCTTCCTGCCTGGGAACGTGCTCCTCAAGGATGACGGAACATAAAGCTCGGCACTCCTGTTCTTTCCCAATACTCCAGCAATCCCCCCGGTATTATCCCAGTGAGCATGAGAAATCACAACTGCCCTCACGCCACTGAGGTCGATGCCCAAGCTGTGGCTGTTGTGTAGTAGCGTTGGACCGTCGCGGCACCCGTGTCAAACAGGATTTGCGCCCCGTCGTCGCTCTCTATGAGAGCAGCAAAGCCCCAATCTGCCTGTAGGCCCATTTGCCTCACTTCGTTGTGGTACAGGACCGTGATTGTCATTGCTCGATTCCCCACTCCGTGGCAAACACCAGACATTGTAACAGGAATTCAATCCTCTAGGTGGGCCAACAAAGGGACGAATGAAGCTATGCTATACTTCGGCGACGATGGATATCGCCCCCAAGATCCAATTCCTGCGGGAGAAGGTGCTGGTTCGCAAGGCCTTCCAGATATCAGCCTTCGTTCTCATTCTGGGCTCATCTGCGGCACTCTTCTTCCTCGCGCGGACCTACCTCGATCTGGAAAGCTTTCTGACCTACGGCTACGTGGGAGTCTTCCTAGTAAACCTGATTTCCTGTGCCAGCATTCTCTTTCCCATCCCGGGAGAGGCGATCAACATCGCGGCAGGCGCCACCTTGAATCCCCTATGGGTTGGGCTGGTGGCCACCGTTGGTGCAACCATGGGAGAGCCAACCTGTTACCTGGTGGGCTATCTTGGCAGAGAGGTAGTTGTGTCCGGCTACTCACAGAAATACCAGCAGGCCGAACGGTGGATGCAACGCTACGGCAGTTTCGCCATCTTCCTCTTTGCTTTGGTGCCGGTGCTCATTTTCGATCTCATTGGCATTGTAGCTGGATCAACGAGGTACCCACTATGGAGATTCATGATGGCCTGTTTTGGTGGCCGGGTGATTAGATGCCTTGTCGAAGCCTATCTGGGCTACGGCCTGCTGGGCCTCTTGCCAGGGTCATGGTAACTAAAGATTCGTCTCTGAGTTGTCTGTGTCTGGATTCCCAGTGTATCGGTCGAAAAGCCGTCGGGCGAAGGTTGGAGTGTCTTTCAGTAGCGCCCCCAGTGATTTGTCGCTGTAGGACCTTATGGCTACATAGCAGCCACCGCACTGGTTGTTTCGCGAGAAGCCTTCTATCATTTCTTTTTGACTGGAGTATCTGTCGCGATGCAACGAACATGGGATAAACGCCCCGTCAGGCATCACTACGAAGAACCTTATGCCAGCCTTGCAGTTCGGTATGTAGCCCTGTTCAAAGAACCTAAGGGTATCTAGTAGCACAGATTCAGGGTTGGTTATGTGTCTTGCCCACTTCTTCAACTCTATGAGATGAAGAATTTCATCGCGCAGCATGGCCAGGTCCTCAGGGCTACTGACGACATAGCTGTTGTCGTGGGTTCGCAGCGGCGTATACGCGCTATACGATATGGACACGCCCCACTCCTTGGCCTTGTTGGCTACAGGAAGCACCTCTCGTAAATTGGCTCTTGTTATTGCAGTGTTCAGGATGATATCCCCATTGCCGAACTTGGCCAACCGCGGAATTACTGAATCCAGATGCCTATACAGGCCACGGTGTCGCCGAAACGCATCATGTCGCTCATCGGGAAAATCGAGTGAGACCGAAAGCTGATCCACTCCAGCTTCATGCAGTTGCAAGTACTTGCTTTCGTCCAGCAGCGCTCCGTTGGTGACCAATATCAAATACACCGCCCTGCTGGATTGCTTCACCGCCCTCGCTATCTCGACGATATCTTTGCGCAGAAGTGGCTCTCCACCAGAGATTTGCACCAGAGGTGGATTCAAGAGTCGCGTTAAGCTGGCGTACTCATCTGGCGTGATCTGCTTCTCATCCTTGATGAGCCCGCCAATATCGCAGTGCCGGCAGTTGCAGTTGCAGGAAAGTGTGACCTCAAAGGAGACTATCAGTGGGCGTTTGGTTACGTAGTTACGCAGCCCTCTACCAAGAAGCCTCAACCCGTCAAGGGGAGAGAAGTCCGTCGTGGCCAAGAGCACCATTATAGCAGCTTCTGCCAGCCCAGCGGAGACGTGCAAACCTGCTCAGATTTTGGCGACTCAGACATAGTGCTAAAATAGTAAACATGGCCAAGGATTACTACCGCATACTAGGAGTGGCAAGAGACGCCAGCGATGACAAGATAAAGAAAGTCTACAGAAAGCTGGCTATGAAATATCATCCTGATCGCAATCCTGATAAGCAGAAGTGGGCCAACGAGAAATTCAAAGAGATAAACGAGGCCTATGGGGTTCTTGGCGACCCGGAAAAAAGGAGGCAGTACGACCGGTTCGGCACGGTCGGGAACATAGCCGACATCTTCTCCAGCAATGCCACCAGGAGCACTTTCGAGGATCTGATGGGCGATTTCGGCGGGTCGGGGCTCGGTTTTGATTTCCTGGACAATATCTTCGGGGATGCCCTCAAGGGTAGAGGATATTCTTTCTCCTTCAGGAATTTCGGCCGACCAGGAGGAATAAGGTTTGGAGGCCCGGCCGGAGGGAGGATCAGTCTAGATGACCTATTCGGTAGGGTGCAGAGGTCCAGGGATGTCCGTTATGAGCTGTTCATCACCGCAGACGAAGCTGCGAAGGGCACAAAGAAGCGGCTGACCAGAAACGGAAGGAGACTTGAAGTGAATATCCCCGCTGGGGTCAATAGGGGTAGCTTGGTCAGATTAAAGAATGCCTGCCAGGTAACGGATGGTCGTCAGGGCGACATAGTCGTTCAAATCAACATCAAGTAGAGTATGCCAGCAAATCTGCCGCCTCAATACTTCGAAGCTGAGAGACGCCTTCGCACAGCCAAAGACCCTGAGGAGAAGATCGAGGCTTTGCAGGCCATGCTGGCCATAATGCCCAAGCACAAGGGCACCGACAGGCTCCACGGGGGACTGAGACGGAAGATCGCCAAGCTATCCGAGGAAGCAGAGAGAAAACACGCTACAGCTCGAAGGGCTGGCTTCAGCATAAGAAGAGAAGGCGCCGGACAAGTAATGCTCGTAGGTCCGGCCAATGCGGGCAAATCACAGCTATTGGCTGCGGTTACTGAGGCTTCTCCTGACATAGCTCCATACCCGTTTACCACCAAGACCCCCACACCGGGGATGATGAAATTCGAGGATATTCACATCCAGCTAGTGGACACGCCACCTATAGGGCACAGAAATGTGCGGATGTTGCTGGGCAATTCGCTCAGAGGTGCTGACCTGATTGCCATTGTGGTGGACCTGGCTACTGGACCAACAATCCAGGTAGGGGCCACCCTTGAGGCACTCGCAGAGGCGAGGATAGAGCCGTCAGTGCGCGGGGCCCGCGAATCAGCCACAGAAAGCTATTACAGGGAAATGCTGATTATTGGCAACAAGAGTGACTCGGAAAATGCTAATCACAGCCTGCGGCAACTTACAAAGCAGTACGCCAACCTATTCCGCATTGTCTCCATTTCTGCCAAGGAGAAAAACGGCCTCGAAGAGCTCAAGAGAGCCATTTTCGAAGCTCTCGACATATTGCGGGTCTACACCAAGGCTCCAGGGACGAAGGCCGACCTGAGCCAACCCGTGATTTTGAAGAGGGGAAGTACCATAGGAGATGCCGCCGCAGCCATCCACAAGGACTTCAAGAAGGAGCTCAAATATGCGCTGCTATGGGGATCGGGCAAGTATGACGGGCAGAGTGTGAGCAAGTCACATGTACTGCAAGACAGGGATGTAGTTGAGTTCCATGTGTAGCTCCCTATCTCCTGCGTAGCATAAACCGCTTGACAACTCCCTCGAGGGTCTATTATGCTTGACGAGGTCGATGATAGGTATAGGTTATCGCACCCCTGTGGAAGCTCTTCTGGGTTTTTTTGCAGACGTTGGTTGGATGACCGAAAATCTAGATAGGTATTACTGAGATTCAAAAAAGGAGGTCATCCAATGGGTTTCACGGATAGGACGCTACAGTGTTCCGACTGTAGTGCCACATTCACCTTTACTGCTGAAGAGCAGGAGTTCTACGCTTCCAAGGGATATGCTAACGACCCCAAACGTTGTCCTTCTTGCCGTGAGGCAAGGAGATCCCAACGTGATAGTGTTGGTGGCTATAGAGCGAGGCGCCAGATGTATCCGGCTGTCTGTGCTCAGTGTGGCAAGGAATGTGAGGTACCTTTCGAGCCTCGCGAGGGCAGGCCCGTCTATTGTAGCGAGTGCTACAGCAAGAACAGGATGGCGACTTAGCGGTAGCTGGGTTGTAGCAGGACTCATTGGGGCTGGCTTCGCAGCCAGCCCCAAATGGTGAACGAACACACAGCAGGCCTGTACTCACCGTCTTGTCAGCTTAGCTTTGCCAGCAGTTGTGCTACTGCGCACGCTATGAATTTGCTGGAGAAGTGGGGGTGCGGTAGGAATGCGAAGCCAGTGTGGTCTTCCTGATGATCAAGATGGTATCTGGCGTACGATGCTATCGATCATAGCTCTGGTAATGCTGGTCATGAGTTCGGGGCTCATGTACTGAAGCTGGCTCCTCTCCAGTATTTGTGAAGCAAGTTGCTCCGCTATATTGTCTGGATCGCGAGTGACTTCATACTGCTGGACAATGTAGGTCTTGAGCTTGTGGACCTCCTCCAACCCCCGTTGAAGAACGCTCTCCGCCTCATCACCCACTAGAACCCCATGATGATCAAAGGCACACAGCCCGACGTTGTGGGCAGCCAGTTTCTTCAGCGACTCCTCATATGAAGAGAAGTCATATTGGGCTGAAGGGGAAGACAGCCCCCACTCATCATCCATAGGAAACGGAGCCGCATCTGTAGGAAACATAGCCTCCAGGCAAGGGACATATGTCCCAACGCAGCATCTGCTATGCCCAGGCACCTCTATGAAATGAGCCTCAACCCCATCGCCGAGGTCTATGATGTCGTGATCCCCCACAACCCGGTCAATCTGAATGCCATCAAACCGCAAATCCAGTTCCTCGTACTCATGCTGGAGGTTGTATTTCTCGATCATCTGCCTGTTCACACCAGCTATGAAGTCGACCACCTTCCCCTTGGAGAACACCTCTTTGGAATACGCTGAGGCGACTATTTCCAGTTGGGGTAATTTCCGCTTCAGATAAGGCACAGCCCCACAGTGGTCAAAGTGAGAATGAGGGATGACCAGATACCTGATCTTTGCGGTGTCGAACTGCACTGCCGATAGCTGCTTCTCCAGATATGGGCCTATATAGCTCATTCCGCCGCCTATGATCATAGCCTCCCTGCCTTTCAGCAAATACAGACACATGTCATACGTTCCCAGGAAATCAATCCTCTCGGTGACCTTTCCGGGTTGCTTGATCCACATGACTGTTCCTCCTTCGTCGACATAAGGTCAAGCAACAAGGCAGACTGACGTAGAAAAGATCTCCTGTGCCAATCCACCTTCGAACTGACGATGTACGACGCGTTGCTGAACGGGAGATTCTAGCATACAGCGCGAACATCTTCATCTTACCATGGCTAATCTGGTGGCTCTCCATGCCCTTTCAGCCATCCAATTATGTATAATGCAGTAATGAAGGTGCTGATTAGCAAGGAACTCCTGACGCGGATCTATGACGCTGCCTATATGCAAAGGTGGAACGACCAGATACGCCCCGTCGAGCTCACTGAGCTCGATAAGCAAGCTCACAAGATGATAATTGCGTACATGCTCGGCAAGTTCGAAGAGGACAACAAAGACTTCAGATGGATAGACATTATCGAAGGTGGCCTGTTCGAGTTCCTGCAACGCCTTGTCATCACTGACCTGAAGCCACAAGTGTTCTACAAGATAAAGGAGGACAGAACGAAATACAGGCAACTGAATGACTGGGTGTACAGACAATTGAATGACATTATAGCTCCCCTTGGGAGTGACTTCTGCACCAGATTTAAGGACCATTTCCTGAGCAACGGCAATACGGTGAATAAGCGGATCTTGAGTGCAGCCCACTTCTATGCCACCAAATGGGAGTTCGATATCATTGAACGCGCCAATCCCGGGGGCTATGAAATAGCGAAAATAGGCATGACCCTCCAGGCTGAACAAGGGAAATACTGTGACGTCAAAGGAATAAGAGAGTTGGCCTTGCATTCCAATCTGAGGAGTTTCATTGACCTCTGCGGGCTACTCAGGTTCCAGCTCAGATGGAGCCACGTGCATAGAGTCCCCAAGACATCTGTCCTCGGCCATATGTTGATTGTGGCCATGTTGTCATATCTGTTCTCACTGCAGGTAGCGGCCTGCGAAAGAAGGCGTGCAAACAATTACTTCACAGGGTTGTTCCATGACCTGCCGGAAGTACTCACCAGGGATATCATATCCCCCGTGAAACACTCCATAAGGGGATTGAGCAATCTGATAAAGAGATACGAGAAGGAGCAAATGGAGGAAAAGGTATACCCTCTTGTCCCTAAGGGCTGGTATTCAGAAATGAGGATGTTCACAGAAGACGAATTCAAGAGCGTAGTAACCATAGATGGTCGGGTAGAGCACATGACCTCTGGCGAGATCAGCCGTAAGTTCAACAGGGATGACTTCAATCCGAGAGACGGGGGACTGGTCAAGGCAGTAGATGACCTTGCCGCATTCCTCGAAGCCTACCTGGCAAAGGAAAACGGTATTGCCTGCAAGGAGCTCAGGCAAGCTGAAGGAGATATCAAGAGGCGATATGGGCGAAAGGCTGTTGCGGGAATAGACTTCGCAGAAGTCTATTCCCGATTCTAGCTACTGTTGGGACGATCCTGTGACGACGGGAAGAGTTGTCATCTGCCATTTGGACAGGGCGCATCGCTCGTCCCAGGGGCCATGCCCGGCCACCGCTAGAGAAAGGACTGCATCAGGAAGAAGACAGTGAAAGCCGTTTTTCATCCAGATAACGGAGAGGAAGAAGAGGTGGATATACTGGACATCTTTGTCGACAAGGATGGAGCTCCCAAAGTACTCTTTTTGGGACCAGACGATACAATCGCCAGCGCACCGACCAACCGTTTCACGAACTTCGAAAACGAGGGCCACACACAGAACTGGGACAGACAACATACGTGAACGCCCTGTGTTCCCTGCTGAGCCTACCGTGGTTCGACAGGATGGGACAGGCTTCTCCAATGTATCTCAGCGTCGTGGCCAGAATTCACTGATTGCGCTATTCAGATAGCGGTGCTAAAGTTTCGGACAATAACAAGCGTCAAGGAGGAAGACCAGTGTTAGCCAAGAACAAAGAAGAGGCAATGCAGCAAGCCTACGAATTAGCCCACGAGTGCGAGTATGTCCACCATGGGTGCAGCCAGTGCGTCATCCTGGCTCTTCAGGATGTATTTGACCTCAGAGACGACAGTGTGTTCAAGGCCGCTAGCGGTGTTTCCGGCGGAATCGGCCAGATGCATGACACCTGTGGTGCTCTACTAGGAGCAAGCCTGGTGTTGGGTCAGATATATGGCAGGAGCCGCGATGAAATAGCAGTCCTCGAGAGACTGATGGATTCCATGCTCCCGGTGGGCAAGCTGTACAAGTGGTTCGAAAAGGAATACGGTGGGGTGAAGTGCAGAGAGGTCCGTGCTAAAACCTTA
>DAOVBS010000008.1 GCA_030670425.1 Chloroflexota bacterium
TCCGTGAGCCCAATACCTCTCAAATGTAGCCTGTTGCCACGAAGGCTTTCCAGGGCATTGACTCCCAGCCCGCCCAAGATTTCCTTAAGTTCGAGACTCCAGCCACGGAGGAGGTTAGCCAGCCTGCGCTCACCGATGTTAGGGTTAACCCTCTTGGTCAGAGCCAGGTCAGTGGTGCAGATGCCCCAGGCACATTTCCCGGTGTGGCACTGCTGGCAGACGTGACAGCCCAGGGCGACTAGAGCCGCTGTCCCGATGTACACAGCGTCAGCCCCCAGCGCAATTGCCTTGGCCACGTCGCCACTACTCCTGACACCACCCGAGATCACGATGGAGGCCTGGTTGCGTATGCCCTCCTGCCTTAATCGGCTGTCAACCGAGGCCAGCGCCATCTCAACAGGAATGCCGACGTTATCGCGGATTACCTTGGGCGCCGCTCCGGTAGCTCCCCTGAGCCCATCGAGAACAATGATGTCGGCACCGGCCCGCACCATGCCACTGGCAATCGCCGCCGAGTTATGGACGGCAGCAATCTTTACCGATACCGGCTTGATATAGTTGGTAGCCTCCTTTATCGCATAGATGAGCTGGGACAGGTCCTCAATAGAATAGATGTCGTGCTGTGGGGCCGGCGATAGAGCGTCGGTCCCCTGAGGGATCATTCGCGTCAGCGATACTTCACTGCTCACCTTCTCTCCGGGAAGGTGCCCACCGATGCCAGGTTTGGCCCCTTGCCCAATCTTGATCTCAACCACTCGAGCGGCATCCAAATACTGTGGATGAACGCCAAAGCGTCCCGAGGCCACTTGTACGATGGTGTTATTGCCATACTCATACAGCTTGGGATGCAGTCCCCCTTCACCAGTGTTCCACAGGGTGCCGCTCGTGGTAGCCGCCCGGGCCAGAGACTCATGGACATTGAGGCTCACCGCACCATAGGACATAGCGGCAAACATGACAGGCACATCCAACTTGACTTGAGGTGCGAGCTCTGTCTTCAAGCCATCTGGGCCGAGTTCCACCTTGTCCTGCTTTCGTCCCAAATAGGTGGTGAGTTCCATCGGTTCCCTCAGCGGGTCAATGGAGGGATTGGTGACCTGACTGGCATTGAGCAGCAGATGGTCCCAGTAGATGCGGTGGCCCTTGTCGTTCCCCATCCCGGTGAGGAGCATCCCCCCGGTCTCGGCCTGCTTGGTGATATCTTCAATGGCCTCGGCGCTCCAGTTGTAGTTCTCCCGGTACTCCATGGGATTTCTTCTGATGGTCAACGCTCGGGTGGGGCAGAAGACACTGCAGCGATGACAGCCAACACAGTTTTCCTCCCGGCTCCTCACCACATCGTCATCGGCGTCGTAATAGTGAACATCAAAGGAACACTGGTTGATGCACACCTGACACTGGATGCACCGCTCTGCATCACGCTCGACTAAGAATTTGGATGATAAATAGGTCTTCACCTGTCTTTTCCTTCAAAGTCGTATTGGGATTCCCTGTTTGGCCAGGTATTCCTTTATCTCGCCGATGGAGTAGGTCCGGTAATGGAAAATACTGGCAGCCAGGACAGCATCAGCCTTGCCCCGAACCAGTGCCTGACAGAGGTCCTCAACTGTCCCGGCGCCGCCGCTGGCAATCACCGGTACAGTCACCGACTCAGAGATGGCCCGGGTTAGCTCAACATCGTATCCCGCCCGGCGCCCGTCGGCGTCCATGCTGGTCACCAGTAACTCGCCAGCTCCAAGCTCCACCGCCCGCTTTGCCCAGTCAAGGGCATCGATACCGGTGGCCTTTTGACCACTGTAGACATAGACCTCCCATCGCGGTTCTCTAGCAGCCTCCATTCGCTTGGCGTCGATGGCCACGACGATACACTGGCTGCCAAACTTCTTCGCACCTTCCGCAATCAGGGTGGGCGTGAGTACTGCCGCCGTGTTGATGGAGGTTTTGTCGGCACCCGCCATCAGCATCCGACGCATATCAGAGACATTGCGTAGCCCTCCACCCACGGTGAGCGGTACGAACACCTGCTCGGAGATGCGCTCCACAAGTCCTGCCACGGTGTTCCGCCCTTCAGGAGTAGCGGTGATGTCGAGAAAGACCAGCTCGTCGGCGCCTTCCCTGTAGTAAAGGCTGGCCAAGTCCACCGGGTCGCCGGCATCACGCAGGTCAACGAAGCTTCTTCCCTTGACCACCCGTCCGTCTTTTACATCAAGGCAGGGAATGATCCTCTTAGTCAGCATTCGCTGCTCCCTTCCCACCAATAGTCGATGGCTGAGGCTGAAGCGGTGTCCCCAAGCTCCCGACAATAGACTCACCACCCATTGGGATCCACGCTTTGTCCAGGTCAGGGCAGATGAGTCGAATGGCCGACTCTTCGGACGAAAGGTAGAGTATGTCACCCCTAACCCCAATGGTTAGCGGTCGCAGTCTGATGCGGTCGGTAAGCCCGATCATCTCACCGCGATGGGCGATGATCACTGCAAAAGGCCCGTTTAGCAGCAGGCTGCCATATACCTGACGCAGCGTTCGCAGCAGCTTCTGCTCTTCTGGAGGGCGGCGTTCAATATCAAACCAGAAGGGAGGCGCCAGCACCGTGGCTGCCATCTCTACCGGGAGCTTGTGTTTCCGTATCAGCAGGTCTATGGCGTAGGCTATGACCTCGGTATCCGTCTGCATGGTGCACTGATAGCCGAATGGCTCCAGATAACGCCGGTTTGTTCCATAGGAGGAAATCTCGCCGTTATGGACCACTGTCCAGTCCAGGATACTGAACGGGTGAGCGCCGCCCCACCAGCCGGGGGTGTTGGTAGGGAACCGGCCGTGGGCTGTCCAGAGGTAACCCTCGTATTGGTCCAGACAGAAGAAGTCGGCTATCTCCTCGGGGTAGCCCACACCCTTGAACACCCCCATATCCTTGCCGCTGGAGAAAACGAAGCTGTCCTTCAGTCCGGTGTTTATTTCCATCACTCTGTCAACTACGTAGTCATCCTCTGGCACATGTGCGGGTTTGCGCCGACCGACATTGAGGAAATAGCGCCACACCACTGGCGGATTCACAATCGCCGGGGTTGGCCGTGTTGGCAGCTCCTCTTCATGAATCAGGTCAAATTTGTCTTCCAGAAATCTCTCGGTCTCTTGCTTTCCCTCCCGGCTGAGGTACATGATGTGAAAGGCATAAAGGTCAGCGTACTCCGGATATAGTCCGTAGACGGCAAAGCCACCACCCAGGCCATTGCCCCGGGGGTGCATGTTGGCAATAGCCTTCGTGACGCCTTCGCCAGAGAATCTCCGGCCGGAGGTATCCATAGCCCCGAATATGGAGCAGGCGTCAATCACTTTGTCATCGTGGCAAGGGTTATTGACCTGTCCAATATCTCTCACAGAACGTCTCCCGGAATCGAAATTCTACTCTGCGACGACTATTTGCTCAGGCTGCCCAAAGAGGTCTATCGCGGAGGCTAGCGCTGACGGTGGCATTTCCAGCTTTGGCCGCCAGACTTCTTGCGGAAGGGAAGCAAGGCCGAAATCGTCAGCGATGAGAGCCTGCTTGAAGCCATCTACCTTGACGCCATCTTTCATCAAGTTGAAGATGATTCCCGACTTCTCAATGTCGCCGGCAAAGACCATACCCAGCACCCGATCGTCTTTCAGTACCACCTTGCGATAAGCGTGATTGCTCTTGCTGTTGAGTACTTCGTAGCTGTCATCGGGCGCGGTCGCCATCCCGGCAGAGACAATGGCCAGGCCGAAGTACTTCAGCGAGTTCATCGCTGTCCCGCCTTCATATTCGGTGGGGACACCAGCCATATTGAGTCCAGCTACCCTTCCTCCCATGAAAGCGTTGGGCCAGATAGGGGTGAGCCTGTTTTCACCGTAGACGAAATCATAGGCCTCAGCCACATCACCGCAGGCATAGATATCAGAGGCAGAGGCAGACATGTATCGGTCGACTACGATGCCGCGGTTCACCTCTATGCCGGTGCCCAGCACCTGTTCGACACGTGGCCGGACGCCGATAGCCACTATTACCAGTTCGCAGCATTCTGACCTGCCATCATCTAATGTCACACCGGTAACCTCGCCGGACGAAGCACCAGTAACCACAGCCACCGTGTGGCCGGTTATGACCTCCGCTCCATTTCGCCTGAGTGCTTCTTCCACCAGAGCCGAGGCTTCCTCATCAAGGATAGTGTTCAGAATCCGCTCTTTCATTTCTACAATGGTAATTTCAATCCCTCTTCTCAATAGTGCTTCAGCTACACTCATGCCGATGAGGCCGCCACCGACGACCACCGCCCTTGTGGGTCTCTTCACCAGGTGGCCCAGGAATTGGTCAATTGCCTTGGCATCATCGAGGGTGGTGAAAGTGAAGATTCCATTCAGATCAAAGCCCTCTATCGGCGGCACAATGGGCACACCACCGATAGCCAGTAGAAGCTTTGCCCAGTTGATCCTTCTACCATCGGTCAACTCAACGGTATGTTCATCGACGTTGAGTTGCTTCACCCTGCACCCCAGCAGGGCGTGGACATTGTTCCTCTCATAGAAGTCGGCCGGGCGAAACAGCATCCCCTCCAGGTCACGCCTCTTGGCTAGATACTCCGAGATTAGCGGCCGGGAGTACGCTGGATAGGGTTCGTCCGAGATGATGGCAATCGACCCAGACCTGTCCACCTCACGGATGGATTCGGTGGCGGCAATGCCCCCGGCCGAATTCCCGACAATCAGATATTTCACCTTCTCCATTGAGGTCATTGTGTCCTCATGTCTTCGCTCCCACAATCATTTGTGGCAAGTATCTGGAGTCCCTTCCTCTGTGCACCTATGATGGTTCAGTTTTCGACACTGACTTCCGCTATGTTCTGCCGGGCGATAGCTTTTGCCTCACCACCCATCCTGACAAAGACGTGCATGAATCCCAGTATCTCATATTGGCCGTTCTCCAAATTCGTTGTGTCCCACCTCACCGGAAAGTTCTCCCCTCTATCCTCAGACTCCCCAATCTTGATCCAGGTATCCGCATTCTTCTTACGGTAGTACCACGGGTTGCTTACCCTCACGATCGGCCCGGTGAGGCCCAACTCCTCTAAGTCTTGGCGCAGCACGTCTTCGTCAAGTTCCTCCCGCAGTCGAACAGCACCGGAATAGCTCTTCAACACCTGCGAAGGAACGACATAGTGTGGCCCCCAGTTGTACGACATAGCGCACCTCCTTTAAGAGTACTTGTGTATCCATACTGTTAATGTCGCAATATCCACGGAATTAACCCAGTGCCTGGCTCAAGACCATATCCGGGACTTCAGCGTACACCAGTGCCTCATTGGGGCAATTGGCAACACAAACGGGGACGTCCTCCCCCTGGCACAGGTCGCATTTGACCGCCTTTGCTTGCACTATGTCCCGCCGGATGGCGCCCAGCGGGCAGACTAACAGGCATGTCCAGCAACCAATGCACCTGTCTTCATTCATATTCACCACACCGCTCACCGGGTCTCTGCTCAGAGCGCCCGTAAGGCAGGCATACACACAGGGCGCCTGACTGCAGTGCTGGCAACGGATAGAGAAGGAAACCTGCCCTCTTGTCTCCACACTGACTCGGGATGAAGGTGGAGGAAACTCCTTCTTGAACGCCTTGAGCAAGTCATGTGACTGTGAGTGTTGCCCGCGGCAATACACCTCACACAGGAGACAGCCAATGCAGACCTCTTCTTTAACGTAGACTCTTCTCATTCTCGTCTGGCTCCCCAGATACGGCCACTGGCCACCGTTTGCCGTATACCCAGGATAACACAGCCCCTCACCGGATGTCAAGTCCCTGGCATTCCTGTTGACAGTCGCCGGGGGCTGTGATAGTATGGTCTACGGCAACCGCTTACCGCACAGAGTGAAGGAATGGCTCGGCAAGAAAGAGCGAAGAAAAACCTGGCCAACCCAGCATTTCTAACTCTGGAAGACGGTTCGGTCTATCGAGGCTACTCTTTCGGTGCTCAAGAGACGACCTATGGCGAGGTTGTCTTCAACACCAGCATGTGCGGGTATCAGGAGATGCTCACCGACCCTTCCTATGCCGGTCAGATTCTGGTACTAACCTATCCCCTCATTGGCAACTATGGCATCAATGAGGTCGATTTCGAATCGAAACAAGTACAGGTGAGGGGTCTGGTTGTCCGGGAGCATTGCCCCGCGCCCAACCACCGACAGAGTACCAGCACACTGGACCACTTCCTTGAGGCCAGAGGTATTCCCGGCCTTACTGGTGCCGATACTCGCGCCCTTACCCGCCGATTGCGTTTGCGCGGAGTGATGATGGGCATCCTTAGCTCAAGGATGACGCCAAGGGAGGCCTTGGAGGAGTTCAGCCATCTTCCCAACTACAATTCTACCGATTTTGTCCGCGAGGTCAGCACTATGCAGACCTATGCCAGGCAAACACCCAAAGGCCGTCATTCATATCACATTGTGGTTATTGACTGTGGCCTGAAGTACAACATTCTGCGCCTCTTGAATCAATTGGATTGCTTCACGACCGTCGTTTCCAGCACCACCAAAGCCAAGGAAATCCTGGCCTTGAAGCCAGACGGATTACTGCTTTCTCCTGGGCCTGGCGATCCTTCCCACCTCCCCTACCTCGAGGAGACAGTAAGAGAACTGCTGGGCAAGAAGCCAATCATGGCTATTTGCCTCGGTCACCAGGTCGTTGCTCGCGCTCTTGGGGCCCGGACATTCAAGCTGAAATTCGGTCACCGCGGTGGGAATCACCCCGTTCGCGATCTGGCCACGGGCAGGGTCCGGATTACCGCTCAAAACCACGGGTTTGCCGTCGATCCCAGCAGTCTAGATGACGGGCTCGAGGTGAGCCACATCAACCTCAACGATGGTACCGTTGAAGGCCTGAGCCACAGGGAGCTGCCCATCGTATCCGTCCAGTACCATGCTGAGGGGTCACCCGGTCCTATGGACAATGCCTACCTCTTCGAGAAGTTTCTGACGATGGTGAAGGATGCCAAGTGAACACCGGCAGTCTAAGGAAGGGCCAAGTTCCCGCCAAATGGCCACCTCCCTCAACACTGATGATCAATGGGAGCGGGCTTGAAACCATCTAAGGTCTTGATCATAGGTTCCGGACCTATCGTCATTGGGCAAGCCGCGGAGTTCGACTACGCCGGCACCCAGGCATGCAAGGCCATGCGTGAGGAGGGGGTGACCTCGGTGCTGGTCAACTCTAACCCCGCTACCATCATGACCGACGAAGACATCGCCGATATTGTCTACATCGAGCCGCTCACTGTGGAGGTGGTGACCCGCATAATTGAGCGCGAGCGCCCGGACGGGTTGCTGCCTACCCTTGGCGGGCAAACAGGACTTAACTTGGCCGTAGCACTGGCTGATGCCGGCATTCTGGACGGGTATAAGGTCAGGACTCTGGGGACTCCGATACAAACGATCAGAAAGGCCGAGGACCGTGAGATGTTCAAGCAGTTGTTGATTAGCATTGGGGAGCCAGTACCAAGGAGTGCTGCGGTAAACACTCACGAAGAAGCAATGAGAGCGGCCCTGGAAATAGGACTACCCCTGATAGTCCGGCCGGCCTACACTCTGGGAGGTACGGGAGGAGGTTTCGCCAGTACTCGGGAGGAACTGGGTAGAACAGCAGCCATAGGGCTGGCAGCCAGCCCCATTCACCAGGTGCTGCTGGAAGAGTCCGTTGTCGGCTGGAAGGAAATTGAGTATGAAGTAATGCGGGACAGCGCCGATAACTGCGTCACGGTCTGCAATATGGAGAATATTGACCCGATGGGAGTGCACACCGGCGATAGTACGGTAGTCGCGCCAAGCCAAACGTTGACCGACAAAGAATACCAGATGCTACGGACGGCCAGCCTCAAGATCATCCGGGCTCTCGGAATCGAGGGTGGCTGCAATGTCCAATTTGCCCTCAACCCCAAGAGCAATGACTATTATGTAATTGAAGTCAACCCCCGCGTCAGCCGCAGTTCGGCATTAGCTAGCAAAGCCACTGGTTATCCCATCGCTCGCGTTGCCGCCAAGATAGCCGTGGGTAAGAAGCTCGATGAAATACCCAACCAGGTGACAGGAAAAACAATGACCTCTTTTGAACCCGCCCTGGATTATGTGGTAGTCAAGATTCCGCGCTGGTCTCTCGATAAGTTCACTTCCGCTGACCGGCTCATCGGCCCCCAGATGAAAGCCACCGGCGAGGTAATGGCCATTGACCGCTGTTTCGAAGCCTCGCTCCAGAAAGCGGTACGCTCGCTGGACTCAGGCAAGAGGTCATTACTCTGGGAAGACCCGGATTGGGGGCGAGAGGAGAGCATCAGCCGCTGCGTGCAAGAACCCAATGACCTTAGGCTGTGGGCAGTCATGGCCGCCTTGAGAAGAGGAGCCACCCCGGAAGCTGTCTCCAAACAGAGCAGGATTGACCTGTGGTTCATTGCCAAGCTCCAGAACATCGTCGACATGGAAAAGGAGCTCCTGGCCCATGCTTTGACTCCCGAACAGCTGTGGAGAGCGAAGCGGCTCGGCTTCTCGGACGAACAGATTGGGGTCCTGGCTGATAGACTGCCAGAGCAGGTGAAACAACTGCGCAACAGCTGGGATATCCGGCCCGTCTATAAGATGGTTGATACCTGTGCCGCCGAATTTGATGCCAGCACGCCGTACTTCTACAGCACTTACGAAGAGGAAAACGAGGCACTGCCACTCAAGGCGAAGAAGGCGGTGGTAATCGGCAGTGGTCCTATCCGCATCGGGCAGGGCATCGAATTTGACTACTGTAGCGTCCATGCCGCCTGGGCGCTACAGGAGTCCGGTTTCAAGAGCATCATGGTGAATTCCAATCCGGAGACGGTCTCCACCGATTTTGACACCAGCGACCGTCTCTACTTTGAACCACTAGACGAAGAGAGCCTCCGCAATATCCTGGAGAATGAAGGGGCGGAAGGTGATACCCCGGCTTCCATAGTCCAGTTTGGCGGGCAGACGGCCATAAACCTGGCTGAACCTCTATTCCGCAGCGGAATGCCTCTCCTGGGCTCCAGTACCGAGGCTATCGACCTTGCCGAGGATCGGCGCCGCTTCGAAGGCTTTCTTGATGGCCTGGGTATTCCCCAACCACCAGGGGCTGGGGTGACCTCCTTGGATGAAGCTCTCAATACGGCTAGACTCATCGAATACCCGGTAGTGATCCGCCCCAGCTATGTCCTCGGGGGTAGAGCAATGGAGATAGTCCACAACGCCAGCGAACTCACCCGCTACATGAGTCTGGCACTGGAGCTGAACACCAGGCGTCCGGTGTTGATTGACAGATACCTCGAGGGGAAAGAGGTGGAGGTGGACGCCATTGCCGACGGCGAGACCGTCCTTATTCCCGGAATAGTGGAACACATTGAACGAGCTGGGGTTCATAGCGGCGACTCCCTGGCTATTCATCCCGGAGTGAACCTTACTGACCCGGAAGTTGAGACCATCGTTGATTATACGGTCCGCATCGGCCTAAGCCTGAAGATTAGAGGACTGATGAACATCCAGTTTGTGGTTATGCCCGGGAACACTACCCAGCGGCCTTCGGTCTATGTCTTGGAAGTAAACCCGCGGGCAAGCCGAACGGTCCCTTTCCTCTCCAAGGCAACCGGGGTGCCAATGGTAAGCGTCGCCACCAAGGTCATGCTGGGTAAGAGCCTTAAGGAACAGGGATATGCCACCGGGCTGTGGCCGCGGCAGCACCTGGTAGCCATTAAAGCCCCGGTTTTCTCCACGTCCAAGCTACTTGGTGCTGACAGCTATCTTGGTCCAGAGATGAAATCCACCGGTGAAGTAATGGGAATCGACTACACACTGGATGGTGCCCTCGCCAAAGTGCTGCTGGCTGCCGATCTGATGCTGGCACCACAAGGCGCCATTCTGCTGAGTATTGCCGATAGACACAAACCAGAGGCACTTCCCATAATCAGGAAGTTATCTCAACTGGGCTACAGACTATATGCTACCGAAGGCACTGCCGCCATGATCGAGGCGGCAGGACTGGCAGTGACAATGACAAGCAAGAAAATAAGCGAGGGGCACCCCAACGTTATCGATGTCATCAACGGCGGAACTGTGAATGGAGTAGTCAATACCATTACCGGGGGACGCATTCCATTGAGGGATGGCTTCGAAATCCGTCGGGCTGCAGCAGAAAAGCATATCCCTTGCTTCACTTCACTTGACACGGCACGAGTGGCTGTGGACGTACTGGCTAAGGGTACGCACATCTATGACGTTCGACCCCTACCTGAATATCGAGGCCTTAACCAAGCGAAATAATCGGACTCGATACACTGTTGGGCTCTTGGAGGGGAGGTGCTATAGTAATAGCCGGTTGTCTTAAGCGTAAGGAGGGTTTGATGGAACAGGGATTTGGCTCAGATACGGAGAGAAAGACGATATCCATTCTCAAAGTGTTGAGCGCGTCGTCTGAGCCCTTGGGGTCAATTACCATCGCTCGCGAACTTGAGCGTGAGGGAGTCTTTCTGAGCGAGAGAGCTGTCAGGTATCACCTGAGAATCGCAGACGAGCGTGGCTATACTCAGCCATTGGGTCGGGATGGCCGGATGATCACCAAGGCTGGTCTTGAGGAGGTCAGGCAAGCACTGGCTCCAGAGCAAATGGGCTTCTTACGTGACAAGCTCGAGATGTTGGCTTTCCAGACCACCTTTGATCCAGGGAAGCGGACCGGTAAGCTATCGATAAACACCTCGCTCATCGATCAGGACAAGTTCAGAGGGGCAATATCGGCTATGAAAGATGCGTTCAAAGCAGGGCTCTGCGTGAGTGATCTGGTGGCGACGGCGCAAGAGGGAGAGAAGCTCGGTTCCGTGATTGTGCCAAGCGGCAGAATTGGCCTGGCTACTGTTTGCAGTGTCGTCGTGTACGGTGTGCTTCTTAAGGCTGGGGTACCCACGGAGTACAAGTTTGGAGGTGTACTCGAGGTGAGAGATTCAAAGCCAAGGCGCTTCGTTTCCGTAATCGCCTACGCCGGTACCTCTCTCGACCCCTCTGAACAGTTTATTCGGGCGCGGATGACAAGCGTCAGTGCAACTGCGAAGACCGGGAATGGCAAGATACTGGGTGTCTTTCGGGCGATACCGGCACCTGCGAGGGCAGTGCTCGAGGAGAAGATCACCTTGCTCAGGGAAGTGGGTATTGGCGGGGTTTATGCCGTCGGCAACGCCAGCGAGCCCATCTGTCAGGTTCCTATAGGTTTGAATCGCATTGGCATTGTGCAACTCGGCGGGCTAAACCCGGTGGCGGCAGCCGTTGAGGTCGGGATTGAGATTGAAAGCATAGCCGAAAGCGGGCTAATCGATTTCCAACAGCTACAGAGCTTCTGGGAGCTCTAGGACAGACTGAATCACTTGTCTATCCATTCTCATCTTAGGGTATGCTTTGATCACTACTTAAGCTGGAGAAGTACGTGCCTCGTCCCCGTCTCGCTTGGTTGATTGAGCTATAGCAGGGAATCGGCCGAGTTGCTTCTCAAACAGCGCTACATATATCAGCGGGACGGCGTCTTCTCTCCCACCGTAATCGATGAGACAGCGGCGAAGCTCAAGAGCTACGACGACAGGAACCTGAGCCAGAGGCTGCACGGCCAATCCCCTCGCGGCAGCGGCGGGGGTGGCACAGATGGAGCAAATCACGCCTGAGCTGATAGACAGAATCAACAGGCTGGGAGAATCACTGGCCGCCGGCATCCGCGGCGTCTTCCAGAAAGCGAATATCAAGGGCCAGGTGACCGGCATAGCCTCACTGCAGAACGTCCATTTCAGCCCGGTGCCTGTGGTGGACGGGAGGACATCGAGAGAAAGCAACAACCCTGACCTGATGCACCTGTTTCACCTGTCGCTCATCAACAGGGGTATCTTCACGCCGGACAGAGGCCTGTTCTGCGTCTCCTCCCCCATGACAGAGAAAGAGATAGGCGCCGCGGTACAGGCGGTCGACGACAGCGTGACCGAGCTCAAGCCCCACATAGAGCGGATATGGCCGGAGCTCATCGGCAGCGTGCTCCCCTGAAGTGAACGGACCCGGCCGTGGCCTTGAGACCCGCCATGGCGGATGGTAGAATTCCCCCTATGAAAGACGTAGTGGGAGCGAATGCGAACAAGATATCCCGGTTCCTGGGAAAACCTGCCGCCGATTTCACCCGGCAGGACCTCGTCAAGTTCATTGAGGCCAACGATATCCAGGTGCTGAACTTCCGCCACATCGGGGGAGACGGGAGGCTGAAGACCCTCAATCTCCCTGTCGCCGGCCGGGCCGACCTGGACCGCCTGCTGTCGATGGGGGAAAGGGTGGACGGCTCCAGCCTGCTGCCCTATATCGATGCCGCCTCAAGTGATCTGTATGTCGTGCCCCGGTACGGCTCCGCCTATGTGAACCCCTTCTGCGACATTCCCGCGGTGGACGTCCTCTGCTCCTACTACAGCAGTGAGGGCAAGCGCCTTCCCAGCGCCCCCGAGAACATCGTCAGGAAGGCTCAGGAGGCATTGAGGAACAGCACAGGGTTGACTCTGGAGGCCATGGGCGAGCTGGAGTACTATGTCATCCATGACAGCCAGCAGACGTATCCGGTCAAGGCCCAGAAGGGTTACCACGAGTCCTCCCCTTTCTGCAAGTGGGAGCGGCTGAGATGTGAGGCCATGGTGGCTCTTTCCCAGGCAGGGGTGGCGGTGAAGTACGGTCACTCTGAGGTCGGCAACATCTCCGGCGACGGGCGTGATATGGAGCAGCACGAGATTGAGCTGCTGCCCGTGCCCGCAGAAGACGCCGCCGACCATGTAGCCATCGCCATGTGGATGCTGCGCATGATGGGGCGGAAACATGGCGTCACTATCACCTTCGCCCCCAAGATCCTGGCCGGCCATGCCGGCAACGGCCTTCACATCCACACCAGGCTTGTCAGGAACGGCAGGGCCATGATGACTGAAGAGAACCGGCTCAGCGACACCGCCAGAAAGGCCATCGCCGGCTATCTCACTCTGGCTCCTTCGCTGACGGCTTTCGGCAATACTGTCCCCACCTCCTACCTGAGGCTGGTCCCCCACCAGGAGGCCCCCACACACATATGCTGGGGTGACCGGAACAGGTCCGTGCTGGTGAGAGTCCCCCTGGGATGGCTGAACGTTGCCGACATGGCCAGGGACGCCAACCCCCGGGAAAGCGGCGAGTCCCCCGCACCTGCGGACAACCAGACGGTGGAGATACGCTGCCCCGATGGCTCGGCCAACATCTACCTGCTGCTGGCGGGGCTGGCGGTGGCCGCCCGTCACGGGCTGGAGATGGAGGACTCACTGCAGGTGGCGGATAGGCTCTACGTGGACGTGAACATCTTCGCCCCGGAGCACAAGGAGCTTCAGCAGGGGCTGCCGCACCTGCCTGCCTCCTGCTGGGAATCAGCCGAGTTGCTTCTCAAACAGCGCGACATATACCAGCGGGACGGCGTCTTCTCTCCGACCGTAATCGATGAGGCTGTGGCGAAGCTCAAGAGCTATGAGGACAGGGACCTGAGCCAGAGGCTGCACGGTAGGGAAGACGAGACCAGAAGGCTGATCGATGAATACCTCTACTGCCCTTGATACTGCCAGCCTCCCAC
>DAOVBS010000024.1 GCA_030670425.1 Chloroflexota bacterium
CCCAACAGGAACAATCTCACCCTTGTACAGGGCAATATCTGCAGTCATAAGGACGGGATAGCCCACCAATCCATAGTTCACATTCTGGGGCTGCATCTTGGCCTTTTCTTTGAAAGTGGGAACACGCAATAGCCAGCTCAAAGGGGTAAGCATGCCAAGCAGGGTGTGCAACTCCATCACTTGAGGAACGTGAGACTGGACGAACAGTATGCTCTTCCTGGGGTCAATGCCTGCGGCCAGCCAGTCAAGCACCATCTCCCGAATATCTTCCTGGAGTGTGGCCGTGTTCTCCAGAGTGGTCAGAGCATGAACATCGACAACACAGTAAACACAGTCGTATTCATCCTGAAGGGAAAGGCAGTTCTGTATGGTTCCAAAGTAGTTGCCAATATGTTGATTGCCTGTGGGGCGAAAGCCAGTGAAAACGCGCTTGGTCATCTGTATATCACTGAAGTCTACCATACAGGAGAAGTCAGTTGGTAGCGCATACCGGATTCGAACCGGTGATCTCCTCCTTGAGAGGGAGGTGTCCTTAACCCCTAGACGAATGCGCCAACCGAACTAGTAGCAGACCCATAAGTTTATTGCTTCTTGAGATATGCGTCAAGGCAACCCAACCGCTTGCGCGGGTGAACATCATGAAACCTGTGCGAAGTTGCCGCGGCGGCGTTCTATGACAATGTGATGACGTTGCCAGCGTTGTTGAAAAAGAACACATCCATGCCCAATCCTGCAGCCAGCTTGAGGGATGACTCCAGGCCGGTGCAATGGGACACACCCACCCTGTCCACAGCCATCTTCTTCAGCTCACGGATAGTCGACTCCATCTGGTAATCGGAGGCCTTAATGAGGTGCGTCCCGCCAACAACCATATGTACCTTGTCCATCCCTGTAAGCGCCTGGGCGTGGTGAACGGTGTTGATGATCCCGCGGTGGGCACAACCCAGGACGATTACCAGCCCTAAGTCGGTCTTTATGTAAAGGGCGGCATCATCGGGGAGTGGATCAGGCACAAATCCAGCACCGCCACCGACGTCCTTGCCCTCCTCCTGGAGATAGCAAATACCAACAATTTTCTCATAGTCATTAAGCATCGGGATCTCGCCACTCCATACCACATTATCGGTGATCCAAACAGGTTCCCTGCTCTCAACGAAGCGGGCCCCCTGCCTCTCCTCCAGCTCCTTCTTCTGAAACGGTATACCACGGAAGCTATACTCTTCCTCGCCGGGATGCTTGATGAACTTCAGACCCCACACCTCGGGGTGCGCAATCACCTCTATCCCACCATGTCTCAGCTCCAGGAAATTGGAGTGACCTACCGTTAGACGCATCCTCTCCAAGACATCACGCAACCCTCCCGTATGGTCCACGTGTCCGTGGCTCAGGGCCATCTTATCAACGGTGGCGAGGTCCACACCCATAGCATCCGCGTTGTGCACTGCGGAGGAACCGAGCCCAGTATCAAACAGAAGTCTGAGGCCATCGGCCTCCACCAGGATACTCCACCCCCATTCTCCCAATAGCCACAGCCACTTGGCCGTGTTCTCGCTCAGTGTTACCAGGCGTAGTCTCGTTTTTTTCAGCATCTCCTGCTCCTTTCAAAATTACGCTATCCATACAAATCGGGACGAGCTTTAACTTCAGCAACAAAGTCCTGCACTGTCCTATCCCAGTCATATTCCGGGTCCCAGCCCCAGTCCTCTCGAGCCCTGGCATCATCGACCCTCTTGGGCATATCCCGAACGAGCCTCACCACAGTCTCATCCGCGAGGAATTCAATCTGTGCTCCAGCGATATGCCTGCGCACGGTCTCGGCCATCTCGCTCGCCGGCATGGAAAACCCATGTACACTGTAGACGCGGCGGCGCAGTCTCTCCTCGCTGACATCCCTCAAGAGAGTAAGACAGCGAACGACATCTTTGACATATATGAAAGGCAACTGGCCCTTTTCATCGATAGGCAGCTTGCAGGGCCTTCCCATCGCAGGGTCATATATCATCAGACTGGCATATGCCGCCAGTCCTTCACGCCGGCCTGGCCCACAAAAGGCGGGAAAACTGGGGCAACGGAAATTGACCCCGAACCTGTGGTGATAATACTCGCCAAGCCTTTCACCAAAGATCTTGGTTGCTGCATAGATCTGCGAGGGATTCGACTGAAACACATCCTGGCTCACAACCTCCGGAGAGCCGCGGCCATAGGTAGCTATGCCGCTAGGGAAAATCACGCCCTTGACATTGAACAACCGTGCTGCCTCGAGCACATGATAGGTGCCATTGGCATTGGCATCGTACGCAGCCCATGGGTTTGCCTCCGCAGGCACAGTGATCATAGCACCCAGGTGAAAGATGTAGTCTATTTTGCCTGCCGCAACCACGTTCAAGACCTGAGACAGATTACCAAGCTCTCCTTGAACTACCTTCACGTCCTGCCTGATGTCCTCTATTGACCTGGAACCAGGCAATCGGTCGAAAAGAACCACCTCCTCACCGTTCTCCAGCAAACGCCTAGCGAGATTGCCTCCGATGTATCCAAGCCCACCAGTAATCAGATCCCTAGACATTGCGTGCACCTCCACCTGTCAGTTGCCAGGCACAATCTGTGGAAGATTAGCCCAGATTCGAACAGCCGTCAATAACCCCAGGTTCACTAGCCCGCCGAAATGGGATATGCTACGTGACAGACAGGCATCCAAGCTCATCATGAGTCAGAGGCTGCCACCGAGGACGGGTTCTCGCATTCACTATGGTGTGGCGTTTCATCGTCCGGAAGGCCCATTTAGGGGCCAAGACTGGCAAACCTAAGCTCGTTTTGTTAGCATAGTGTTCTGCTGAACCACACAGAATAGGGGAGACAAGCGAGGTCGCTATGTTCAGAAGAAACAAGAAGGATAGAATCCCTTTCGATAGACCACATACGAGGGAGGCTGCCAGATATCTGAAGCGCCCGGAGAACGGCGCTGAGCAACCGAGAGGGAGTGGCAACGGGATTGACCGCTACATGTACGAGAATATCATGGCGACCCTCAGGAAGAACTACGGCAGCGATATTATTCAAACCGACGCGGATGCAGCGGATAGTAGCCTCATAGGTGACAGTGGCAACGGAGACTCAATCGGGCTGCGGGTGAACCTTCCACTGGACAAGGCCGGGCAACTCCAGGCCTTGGCTCGGGAGTTCGACGAAGACCCCCATACCCTAGCCAGGATGTGGATAATAGAGCGGCTTAAGGAGTTGTGGATGAGCCATACTCTGTCGTCTCTCACAACTGCCGAAAGGGCTGGACTTCCAAGATCCCCAAGCAACTCAGGAGAGCCTGCGACCCCAACGGATGAAAGCGAGGAAGAGTTGACAGCCTTGGAACAGGCCAAGGTTTCGCTTGCGGAGAAGTACATCGCTGACCCGGAGGAGAAAGCCCTTTTTCTTCAGACATTCTTGTTCAAGCAGTGGGGTAACTACATTGCCGGGCTTGTCCTGGCAGACAAAGGTAACGCTGCATTCACTGTGGAAGACATCAAGAGCGCCCTCAGATATGACCTGATACCGGAGTACTACAACACGCCTGGCGCGGAAGAGTCAGCCCTGCTGACGGCTGACGTTGAAGTCGATGCCCCGGGCGATGCCCCCAGAGGCTTTGCTTCATTGAAGCGGATCGCTCCCGGCGTGTTCAAATTCATCGGCCTCAAGAAAGCCAGAATTGTGAGGGCCGGGAGATAAGGACAGCCTCTCGTCACAGAATCTGGAGACCGATCGATCCAGAAACGCAAGCGTGCCATTTTGCCGGCGGAATCCCTATCCTGGCGACACAGCCATGTCATAGTCGATGAACAGATGTGCCCGAGCCAGGAGATCATCATCCTGACTACCAGTTTGATGTTGACAGCTGGGTGCCCCTGAATCTGCCAATTGAATTTCTAAGTACGGGAGACAGTGCAATGAGCAGGAGCGAAGAAGTATCTTTCAGCACGTTAACGCCGCTGAGTTTCCTCAAGCGCAGCGTTTACACGTTTCCTGATAGAGAAGCTGTGGTCTGCGATGACAAGCGATATACCTACAGCCAGTTCTATGAGCGAGTTATGCGCATGGCGAATGGGTTAGGGAGACTTGGCGTCAGGAAAGGAGACAAGGTAGCTTTCCTTTCGCCAAACTTACCTCCGTTACTGGAAGCGCATTATGGGGTCCCCTGGATTGGAGCTATCCTGGTGACCATAAACACCAGGCTATCTCCAGCGGAGATAAACCATATCATCAATCACTCTGAGGCCAAGGTGCTATTCGTGGACAGCGAGTTTGTCCCCAAGATAAGGAAAATAAAAGATAAACTGAAATACGTCAAGGCTTTCGTAGGCATCGTGGATGCTCAGGGCGGAGAAAGGATTGAGGGACCAGAATATGAGGCCTTTCTCTCTGATAGCTCGCTTTCTGAGCAAGAAATAGTGGTAGCTAATGAAACCGACGTGATCTCCATAAACTACACCAGCGGAACAACCGGACTGGCTAAAGGCGTTATGTATTCGCACAGGGGAGCATATCTCAATAGCCTCGGCAATGTACTGGAAGCTGGCATTACCCCTGACTCCGCATACCTCTGGATAGTGCCCATGTTTCACTGCAACGGCTGGTGTTTCACCTGGGGAGTGACCGCCGTGGGGGCGAAGCACGTATGCCTGAGGAAGGTGGACGCTGCCAGAATTGCCGAGCTAATACCGCAGGAGCGCATAACACACATGGGCGGCGCTCCTATCGTCTATCTTGGGCTATCTGAGTACATGACACGTAGAAAGATGAAATTCCCCCGAAGGGTGAAGTGCTTTCTCGGCGGTGCACCGCCCTCACCCACTCTGATAGACAGCATCGAGTCGCTGGGCGGCGACATCACCCACTCATACGGACTGACCGAGACCTATGGACCCTATAGCATCTGCGAATGGCACAGCGAATGGGATTCACTACCCCAGGAGGAAAGGGCCCGCCTCAAGGCGAGGCAGGGCGTCCCGTATGTGACCTCCTTTGGCATGAAGGTGGTGGATGATTACATGAACGAAGTTCCGCATGACGGTCAGACGATGGGAGAGATAGTGATGAAGGGGAATAATGTAATGCTGGGCTACTACAAGGAACAGGACAAGACAAACGAGGCCTTCAGAGGCGGCTGGTTCCACAGTGGCGACCTGGCGGTGGTGCACCCAGATGGATACGTCGAGATAAAGGATCGCAGTAAAGACATAATCATAAGCGGAGGAGAGAACATATCCACCGTGGAGATAGAGAATGTGATGTACCAGCACCCTGATGTCCTTGAGGTGGCAGTTATTGCCGTGCCTGATGAGAAGTGGGGGGAGGCGCCCAAGGCCATCGTCAATCCCAAACCAGGCACAAACCCCACAAGAGAGGACCTTATTGCCTTCTGCAAAGAGAGGCTGGCCAAGTTCAAAGTGCCCAAGAATATCGAGTTTGCTGAGCTACCCAGAACATCCACCGGAAAGATCATGAAATACGTGCTGAAGGAAAAAGAGTGGGCCGGTTATGACAAGAGAGTCCATTGACGACTGTGCAGACCAGAGAGTCACTGTCTCAACTGTCTTACGCAAGCTTAGCACTTTCACGGCCCGGCCGTTTTCCTCAAAGGATCGTACTGCGTACTAGGCGACAACAGTCAAGGCGGCAGGGAACACGTAGAAGCGGGCAGGTGTCTCACCTATAAGCTCACCATCAGCCTGCACCGCCATCCGGCGCTCAGGCCGCACGTGTATCTCCCTCACCTTCTTCACAGTCACCTTGGGGTGAGTCAGATGAGTTCCCCTGTAGAGCCGGGGCAGCGACCATAGAAGATCTGGCTTGCTCAAATCGCCTATTATCAGAGCATCGAGGAGGCCATCCGCAGGATCGGCTTGAGGGGCAAGAAACATCCCGCCGCCACCGTATCTTCCGTTGCTTACTTCAATAGCACAAATCCTCCTCCGATTCTCCTTCCCATCCAAGCTCAAGCGCACTTCCTTGTTCCTGTAAAACACGACAGTATTCAACAGCCCTAGAAGATAAGAAGCTACACTCCCGAAAGCTTTGAATCTCCCTCCGGTAGCCTTGACTATCTCGGCTTCGAAGCCCAGGCCGGCAAAGTTGACAAACAGTCGCTTCGCCATCACGCCCCCATGTACGTACTCCACAACGCTAAGGTCTACCACAATCCTTCTCAGGTTAGCAAGGCGCCGACAGGCCTGCTTGTAGTCTAGCGGCACGCCGATAGTACGAACATAGTCGCTACCCGTTCCTGTGCTTATGATCCCCAGCGTGACATCCCTGATACTACCACCGTCATACAGCCCGTTCACCACTTCATTTATCGTGCCGTCCCCTCCCACACACACCACCAGCTCATAGCCTCTCCTGGCTGCCAATCTGGCCAGCTCAAGTGCATGTCCAGGAGCTTCCGTCAGGTCATGTTCGCAACTCATCCCCATGCTTCTCAACAGATCCATGATCTGAGGCCATTTCTTGGCCGTTCTCCCTCCCCCCGCACAGGGATTCACAATCAACTTCGCATACGTCAAGTCCGATCTCTCCGTCAGGGACGATTGTTCTCGCCTATCCCAGACCCAATATCGCAACACAGCTCCATGCCCTTCACTTCAGCAAGCCCCATATCTGCGTTCCGTAGTCCTGGGTATGCTGCCACTCCCTTTCTCCAATATTCTCAATCCGCCGCTAGCTTGCTACAATGGACATATCATAGCATCCGCCAGCACGTTACTGTAGAACGATGACATCAAGGCTGCTATCCAAGACCAAGTACCTGCACGGATTGCAGTGTCCCAAGTATCTATGGATGCTGACCCACCAGCCGGAAAAGGTGCCTGAACCAGATGCCGCCACCAAATACGCCTTTAGCCAAGGGCACATGGTGGGACAACTGGCCAAGAAGCTGTACCCCACAGGGGTCGATATCCCCACCGAACACTTCATGCGCAATACCTGGCAGACGCAGGAACTCCTACATCAGCGGGTGCCTCTTTTCGAAGCAGGTATCCTGGCTGAAGATATCTACGCCAGGGTTGATATCCTAAGTCCCGTCGGCGAGGACGAGTGGGACATCGTCGAGGTGAAAAGCTCCACCAGTGCTAAGGACGTACATAGACACGACATCTCCTTCCAGAAGCACTGCTGCCAGAAAGCCGGGCTGAAGATTAGAAGATGTCTCCTCATGTACATCAACAACCGCCACATTAAACACGGCGAAATAGACCCAAACAGCTTTTTCATTGTCGAGGACACTACAGTCGCAGCAGAGGAACTGAGCGCAGGCATACAGGAGAGAATCGATGCCATGTTCGCGATTGTCGCAGGTGGAGAATGTCCGAACATATCGATTGGCAGGCAGTGCAACGACCCCTATCAGTGCCC
>DAOVBS010000014.1 GCA_030670425.1 Chloroflexota bacterium
ACGAAGCGGAGAAGGAGCTGAGCCGGGTCAGCCTTCGGGCCGAAGCGAGGGCACAACTGCGAGAGGAGTGCGGAGCACTGAAGAAGGAGATCGGAACGTTGAGCTACCAGCTTTCCAAGATTCGACACGATGCTGCTGAGCGGTTGGCCGAAGAGATAGAGGGAGAGCTTGCGCATCTGAGTATGGGTGAAGTCGGTTTCCGAGTCCTGTTCTCTCAATTTGAAGCGGGGGACGAACTCGTTCTTCCAGATGGACGTAGTTGCACCTTTAGCAGAAGCGGGATCGACAAAGTGGAGTTCCAAGTCGCCACTAACCCTGGTGAGTCCCACAAACCCCTGGCCAAGATTGCCTCCACAGGAGAGACCTCTCGCCTTATGCTGGCGATAAAGAGTGCCCTTTCCAAGGTGGACGCCACGCCCACGCTGGTCTTTGACGAGATTGACATAGGGATTGGTGGTCGCAGTGGAGAGGTGATTGGGAGGAAACTCTCGAAGCTGAGCAGAGAGCACCAGGTTATCTGTATTACCCACCTACCCCAAGTGGCGGCATTTGCTGATTCTCATTACTATATTCACAAGCGACTTGCTGATAATCGCGCGAGCGCTTCGGTCAGCTCGCTTTCCGGCAAGGAGAGGCTTGAGGAGATATCCGCAATGCTGGGGAGCCTGAGCGAACCAGCGTTGGAGAGTGCTCAAGAACTCTTGGAGAAGGCGGAGGCTTGGAAGAGAAGTCAATTCCAGAGCGAAAATCTCTAGGAGGTGGTTCGGCCACTGGGAACTCATTGGCAAAGGCTAGCATTTTTCCCTATAATGCTTGCCAGCGGTTGGTACTGCAAATACCTCTGGAGTCCATCCATCAGTTTAGCGCAAAGCAATGAAGGTGGTGGCAATTGTTGGCATGGCAGGGGCGGGGAAATCAGAAGTCGCCAGAATATTTGAGAGAAGCGGCTTCAAGAGAGTGCGGTTTGGTGACATCACCGAGAAGCAAATCAAGAACAGGGGGCTTGAACTGAATGAGGAGAATGAACGGCTCGTCAGGGAGCAATTGAGAAGGGAACACGGTATGGCGGCGTACGCCATGCTGAATCTGCCTAGGGTCGAGTCCTCATTGAAATCGTCGGATGTTGTGGTTGACGGACTTTACTCTTGGGAGGAGTATACGTTGTTGAAGCGGCGCTATGGTGACAGGTTCAGTACAGTTGCTATCTGGGCGTCGCATGTCACTAGGTATAGGAGGCTTCGGGATAGGGCGGAGCGGCCTCTGACGGCTGACAAGGCAGCTGGTCGAGATAAGGCGGAGATAGAGAATAGCAACAAAGGTGGGCCGATCGCCATGGCTGACTTTACGATAGTCAACGAGGCCTCGCTCGAAGAGTTGGAAATAGAGACCGAACGGGTTTTATCAGCTTTGAAATGAAAGGAACAGGCAGACCGGGCCTGGACGAGTACTTCCTCAAGATAGCTTCTGTGGTAGCAGAGCGTTCAACCTGTCTGCGGCATCGCGTAGGAGCGGTGGCGGTGAGGGACAAACACATATTGGCCACCGGCTACAACGGGGCCGCCGCCGGGGTCAAAGACTGCCTTGAACTTGGCTGTCTGAGGGATGAGATGAACATAGAGTCGGGAACGAGGCACGAGATTTGTCGAGCGATTCACGCGGAGCAAAACGTGATCATACAGGCGGCGCTCCATGGCGTCAGCCTTGAAGGGGCTACAGTCTATGTTACCCACTCACCATGTGTGCTCTGCGCCAAGATGCTGGTAAATGCCAGAATCAAGCGGTTCGTGACTTATGGCAGCTATGCCGATGAGTCCTTCAAAGACCTGTTTCAGCAAGTCGGTATAGAGTTTGAGTTACATAAGTCGCCACCTTCTCACATAAGCTATCTGCCCTAGGATAAGGTCCGCCATCTCTCCGTTGGGGTAGGCGCTCACAAGATCTGCGAGAGCGAGACATATCGTCTCAGTGAGTAGGTTCCATCGCAAGGTGTATTGACAGGAAAACGGGCATGGTGTATGATATGCAGTTATGCGCATATGTGCATTACCGTGTGTGTTTCAGCAATGCGTCAGCTAATCAAAGCTTGCAAGGCTCTCTCAGATGAGACGAGGCTGAGGATTCTCCATGTCCTCATGGAGCAAAGCTGCTGCGTGTGTGAAGTAGTACGAGCCCTAGGGATCTCGCAGACGCGCGCCTCCAGGAATCTGACCACCCTTTATGATGCGGGGTTCCTGAAGCAAAGCCGGGAGGGGGCATGGTGTCTGTATTCGATAGATGAGGGACGGGCAGTGGGATATTCAAGGGATCTGGTCAGAGTAGTTGGGGAAGCCCTGAAGGCGGATGAGACCGTCTTGCGAGATAGGCGGCGTTTAAGAGATGCGGCAGAGTCGCCGCGACGTGGCCATCCTCCAGAACTGCGCTAAACCTTATCTCTTTGGAGACGTTTGATATAGATGGACACATTCTGGGAGTCAACTAAGAAAAGCGAAAGAATGGTCAGAAGAAAACGTTTGGGGGTTGTTGTCGGTCTCTTGTTGCTCGGGCTGATAGTCACGGTGACACCAATTGGCGCTGAACACCAGGAATCCGTTTCCATATGTGAAGTCGACGATGCTGGTGCTCTGCCAGGCTCGCCATTCTATTTCGTGAAGGACTGCGAAAGAACCATGCGGCTGTGGTTGGCTTCTAATAAGTGGGAGAAAGCGGAGTTGTCCTTGGCGTATGCTGGTCAGGATGCCTTGGCGATTCACGCCTTGTGCGATAGAGAGGAATACATACTTGGTGGAAAACAATGCGGAGAATTCTGGCGGCAATTTCAAAGAACTCTTGCCTGGACGGAGGCAGCCAAACACGAAGGCAGAGACATCGCAGAATTGCTTGTTAAAGTAAAGCATGACCATCTGTGCCAGCAGCAAGTTCTAGCGGCCACGCTGGAGAATGTGCCTGAATGGGCTAGAGAAGGAGTACTGATTGCCATTGAGAACTCGAGCTCTGCTCTGGAGAACTTCATCGAAGCAGTTCAGGGAGAGCAAGAGATGGAGCGGTTCCGAGAAAAACTCAACATGCAGTTCGGCAACGTCAATGAGGAAACACAAGTGTGGATCCAGGAGAGGCTGGGAATGGCGACTAAAGAGGCAACTGAGCATGTTGCTGGAACCACATCTGTCCCAGCACCCAAGGTCCTGACATCAGTCAACCAGCAGCCTCATATTAGTGCCTTGACAGCCGATGTGGATTGGCTAGCCCCTGAAGCTAGTTGCCGCATTGAGTGCAGGGCAGAAGATGCCGATGGTGATGGCCTGACCTACGAGTGGTCAGCGAAGAAAGGCGATATTCGCGGCACAGGTGCCATTATCACTTGGACTGCTCCTAAGAAGGAGGGCAGCTACGATGTCGCCGTTGCAGTCAGCGATGGCCAGGGTAGTGAGGTCGTAGAGTCACTGACTATCGATGTGATATTCCCTGACCCTCCGGCTATCGACGACCTGATTCTTACTCCCAGGCACCCCAGGTACTTCATTGAGCAGAGCTCAGGGGAATGCGTGATCCTGAAGGAGCGCAGTTGCGAGATTGAATGTGTCGTTGCGGATGACGATGGGTTAAGCTACGAGTGGCAGGCTGAGGCCGGTGACATCTCTGGCACGGGGCCCGTAGTTGTCTGGACAGCACCTTCAAGCAAAGGTAGAGTCACTGTCACGTTGGTGCTGTGTGATAGTTGGGGCCAGTCGGATACCAGGAGCGTAGTCTTCAGGGTGAGTACCTGCTCTCAGTGTTTTCTCTGACCGGAGTGGCTAGCACCGACTGTCTCTGTGTTTGCAGCGTCGGTCTTGCTGCCTGGAAGATGGTGGACTAGGTGAGTTTGGCATTCGTATCTTCGACGGTGTCTCGCACACGTTAGCGGGTGATGTGATAGCTCGGCAGAGACTTGTATTAGCTGGAGCGGGTGAAGGGATTCGAACCCTCGACGTCTTGCTTGGGAAGCAAGCACTCTACCGCTGAGTTACACCCGCCGTCTGTCCATATTGTCAAATTGGAAACTCGCTGACGTCAAGAGATAGCAGTTCCGTCAGGTGGCGTTAGGGTCAGCAGCTTCCTGGCGATCTGCGGATATCTGGCAATGAAGAGCAACTCGTCTTTGACCAGAGGCTGTTGCGCTTCGACGTTGGCATATCTGACCAACTCCAAGATAGGTCTTGCATCCTCAGTATCCTTGAACGACATTGCCATCCGTCCCATCAGGTGCCTGAAGCCGGATACTCCGCTATACTCGCCCGAGCATATCTCCCTGCCGGTCTCTACAAGCTCCGGTTCGCCCCTACCTAGCTCGGCGAAGTCGTACAACTCATAGTTCTCAGGATCCTTCAACACACCATCGGCGTGGATGCCGGAGGCGTGGGCGAACGCATTGGCTCCCACGCCTGGCTGATTCATGGGAATGGGAACTCCAAAGGCGTAACTGGCAAACTTGGCCAGCCTCCATGCTTTTGTCAGGTCGATTGGCTTTCCCAACTGGTATCTCTCGGCAAAACCTTTGGATTTTGTGACAGCCAGCACTGTGGCTACCAGGTCCGCATTGCCAGCTCTTTCGCCAATGCCGTTGATTGTGGTGTTGATGTAGACGTCCTGTCCGCCGTCTATCGCTGCCTTGGCCCCAGCGATGGAGTTGGCAACGGCCATGCCCAGGTCGCCGTGACAGTGGATCTCTATTGGCATCTTCGTATTCTCTGCAAGGCTCTTGACCGACTCGTAGATGGAGAAGGGACTGTCATAGCCAAGGGTATCGCAGTACCGGATCCTGTGGGCTCCGTGCTCCTTGGCCGCCAGGGCAAACTCAACTAGGTAGGCCATGTCCGTTCGTGAGGCGTCCTCCGCGTTTACTCCTATGCTCTTGGCCCCGTGCTCCCAGGCAGTATCCACAGCCTCAGTCATCATGCGCAAGACATCAGCTTTGCTCTTTCTCCCCTGGAACTTGCCATCGATCATTTGATCTGAAGTAGAGATAGATAGGTTCAGATGCCTGATGCTCGGGACAAGGTCAAACGCCCTTTCAATATCAGCGGCACTGGCCCTTACCCATCCTTCCAGGCGAATTGGTCTTAGAACCCCCATGTCAGCCAACTCCAGGTTGGCTTGAAGGTACAGAGATTCGTGTGCCGTTGTCGGGAAGCCGAATTCAGACTGGAATATGCCCATCCTGTTGAGGTAGATGTTTATCATGGTCTTTTCCAGTTTCGACAGGCCCAGCCGTGCGGTTTGAACCCCGTCACGGTTGGTAACATCTATGAAGTAGATCTTGGCCATGCTAACTCACCCCAGAAAGATTCTCGGACGCTAAATGTACATGATCCCTGGAACCTAGTCAAACGCACCCGTGTGTAGGGCTGACTGTACTTAGCTTTGAGGAAGTCCGTGTAGTATAATGAGCAAGATTGCAGATGGCACGAATAAAAGCAGGTATAGTAAATGTTACCGGGTACGTCGGTATCGAGTTGGCTCGCATACTTCACCAGCACCCCCTGGTGGAGCTTATTTCTGTCACCGGGCGAAGCGCGGCGGGTAAGAATCTGGGCGATGTTTTCCCTCATTTCGGCAGTGGCGACTATGCGATAAAGACCGACTTGGATAGCGATATCGATGTTGCTTTCTCGGCTATGCCGCACAAGGGCAGTGTAGATGTAGTGCCGGGGCTGTTGGAAAGGGGCATCAAGACGATCGATGTGAGTGCTGATTTCAGATTGAAAGATGCCGGTGAATATCTCAACTGGTATGGATTTGCGCATCCGGTGCCTGAACTGCTGGGAAAGGCAGTCTATGGCCTGCCTGAACTGCACCGAAGTGAGATCGTCGCGGCATCTCTGGTGGCAAATCCGGGGTGCTACAGCACTGGTGCTATCCTAGCATTGGCACCTGCGGTCAGGGAGGGAATCATTTGCGGTGACATAATAGTTGATAGCAAGTCAGGCATTTCCGGTGCTGGTAGAACCCTGAGCTTGGCCTCCCATTACTCCGAATGCAATGAGAGCACGGCAGCTTATGCGCTTGAAGGACACCGGCACCTGCCGGAGATCAGGCAGGAGTTGGAAATGCTAGCCTCCGGGCTCACTCTGATGGTGACTTTTGTCCCGCACCTGGTGCCGATGACACGGGGCATATTGAGTTCTTGCTATGCCAGACTGAAAGATGGGAAACTGGCTAGAGGCAGCAAGGCAAAAGAAGAGCTACGGCAGCTCTTCAGCGAGTTCTATGAGGGTGCTCCCTTTGTGCGGGTAGTCGATGAGCCTCCTCAGACCAAACGCGCCTGGGGTAGCAATTTCTGCTTCATCTACCCGACTATTGACTTGAGGACCGAGAGGCTTGTAGTTATTAGCTGTATTGATAATCTGGTAAAGGGTGGAGCGGGGCAGGCTGTCCAGAACATGAACTTGATGCTTGGCTTGCCCGAGACGAGCGGCCTTGAAACTTTGGCCGTCTACCCCTAGAGTTGTGTTGCTTGCCCTCATCGTCTAGAGGCCTAGGACGCCAGCCTTTCAAGCTGGAGATCAGGGGTTCGAATCCCCTTGGGGGCATTCAGTCCTTCCATGCACCTTCGCCAATAAGGGGCACGAAATAGCAGGCACCCAGGTTTTCCACTTTGTTTCCGTCTTTGTTCCTGGTGATTCTTATCAGGTCCTGCTGCCAGCGCGAGCCTACAGGAATGACCATCCGGCCTCCCCATGCCAACTGTCCCAGGAGGATCTCAGGGATCGAAGGAGCGCCGGCGGACACTATGATGGCATCGTAGGGAGCATCTGGTATCCACCCCAGAGTCTTGCTGGCGCGGTGGACCTGAATGTTGGAATACCCACGCTTCGCCAGAACCCGTCTAGCTGATTCTTCCAGTTCAGGTATGGTCTCCACGGTGACTACCTGCCGGGCGATCTCTGCCAGGACAGCAGCTTCGTAGCCGCTCCCAGTGCCCAGTTCCAGCACTTGCTCATCCCCTCTGAGTTCTAAAGCCTGTATCATGAGGGCCACAATGAAGGGTTGGGAAATAGTCTGTCCGAAGCCAATACTTAGGGGCCTGTCATCATAGGCAGCATCAGCGTGTTCTTGAGGGACAAAGCAATCACGAGGGACGCGACTCATCGCCTCAACCACACGCTTATCAGCGATTTCCCAGCTCAGATGCTTGATCAGTCTGGTTCGAGCTCGCTCTAGGTCCGCCACCGTTAATCAACAACAGGGATTAGCCGAGGATGAATGACAGGATTACGATAATCAGGAATATCGATCCCGCAAGGATACCGATCTCTTTCACTTCCGCCATTACGTAGCGGTAGCGCTCAGTGGCCTCCCCAGAGCCCGGACGGGCTTTCGTGGAGACTGGAGCCACCTCGGTTTGCAGTTCGGACACAGCGGCTGTTCGCCCAGGTTGCTGAGGAGTTCCTCGCTGTGCTCCTTCGGTTAGCCTGATGCGATGTTTTGCCTTGGCACGACGTGATTTCTTTGGCATAGTCCCTACCTTGTTGGAGATGGAGGTCTCTGATAGATTCTGGTACTCGAAACATAGGCATGCCCCAAGGCCTGCTGGAGAGACCGGAGGTCGCTGCCGCTTTGGATCCTGCGTGCGGCGAAGCTATGACGCAGGGTTTGCGGCGTAACTTGAGTGCCCAGACCAGCCTTGCGGGCGTAGTTTTTGATGATCTGCCAGAATCCCTGTCGAGTGAGCCGACCGCCACGCCGATTCAGAAACAGAGCCTCTTCCTTTTCATCGTATAACAAGTCGAGTCTGTCGTTTTGAAGGAAACTCCTCAGCAACTGGCTTGTGCGGTGGTCAAGCGGAATCCTCCTCTTGGAGTTGCCGTGGACCGAATGTACGCAAGATTGGTTCGAGTCGATGTCTTCAACATTGAGAGACACTAACTCGGTGGCACGCAAGCCGGTGGCGTATAGCAATTCCAGCATAACGGTGTCCCTTTTGGCCTCCAGCGTAGATGATTTCGCGGGCTCTGCTAGCAGGCGGCGGAATTCGTCGGGAGAGAGGAACTTGGGCGTCCGCTTGCTAACCCGGGGGGAAACCACATTTCGCAATGGGTTCTCCTTCAGCTTGCCTTGGTCCACTAGGAACTTGAAAAACGACTTAGCCGAAGCTACCTTGCGAGCCGTCGTGGCGGCGGAATAGCCTTTTCCCCTGAGGTTGATAAGATAGCTCTTCAGAAGGGTGTCATTCGACCGGATTATATCTTTGACTCGCTCTGCCGCAACATACGCTGCTAGCTGCTCCAAATCATTGCGGTAGGCAGCTACCGTGTTCTGCGAAGAACCTTTGGCTGTGGCTAGATAGTGAAGGAAAGCGTCGATATCCCGTTCCACTAGCTAACCATTTTACCACAACGATAAGCATTTTGCCCGCGCAAAAGGCAGTTGTTACAATGCATTTGGCATGAGGTCATCGCGGCTGGAAGAGCAATTGGCAGATCTGCCGGCAAGGCCCGGGGTCTATCTATTCAGGGATAGACAGAAAAAGGTCATTTACGTGGGCAAAGCTGTCAATTTGGCCAGCCGAGTAAGAAGCTACTTCGGTGCTCCCGGCAGTGTGTCATCACGAGTGCGACAGCTGATGTCCAGGATAGACGCTCTTGAGTTTGTAGTTGCCAGCTCTGAGCAAGAAGCCCTCATCCTTGAGTGCGATATGATCAAGAAATACCGTCCCCGTTACAATGTACGCCTGAAGGACGACAAGTCTTTCCCCTATCTGAAGGTGAGCACGAACGAGCCTTGGCCAGGCATCTATATCACTCGGCACAAGCAAGCGGATGGGGCTAGGTAT
>DAOVBS010000099.1 GCA_030670425.1 Chloroflexota bacterium
ACCAGCATGTGCTGCTGGAACACGCCGGTTTCCACCTTCAAGTCAGCGGAGCGGACTTGCTCAATGAAGAACTCGTAGAGCTTCTTCGCCCTGTCCGGCGGGGCTGCCTGGGTGAAGCTGGGGCGTCTGCCCTTTCGTGAATCGGCCAGCAGGGTGAACTGGCTTACTACGAGGACCTCGCCTCCTATTTCCAGCGCTGAAAGGTCAAATTCTCCTTCTTCGCTGGGAAATATCCGCAAATTAGCTATCTTGTTTGCCAGATAACGGGCCTCTTCTTCCGAGTCCTCCCGACTGACTCCCAGGAAGACCAGCAGTCCCCGATTGATGTGGCCGACTGTGTTGCCGTCTACGCCTACCGAGGCGCTGGCAACGCGCTGCACCAGTGCTTTCATGCCCTGCACCGTATTCTAGGTGGTCACGCTTGCCATGGTCAACCCGTCGACGGCGAGTGGTTCCGGATAGGGCCTCGCTGAATTGTGAATCACGATAGCAGGGGCTATAATGCGCAGGCCAAAAAGTGGAACAGTTCGACAGAATCCTGCCCCAGGTCTCCAAGCCAGCTCGCTATGCTGGCGGCGAGTGGAATAGCTGCTCCAAGGGATGGGAGACCACGCCCATACGGATTGCCCTCTGCTATCCCGACGTTTATGAGATCGGCATGTCCAACCTGGCACTGTCTATCCTCTACGAGATCCTGAATCTCCAGCCAGATGTGCTGGCAGAGAGAGTCTATGCCCCGTGGACCGATATGGAGATGGCTCTGCGAAAAGAGAGCATCCCCCTTTTTAGTCTGGAAACGAAACACCCCCTCAAGCAGTTCGACATTGTCGGTTTTTCCCTGGGATATGAACTCACCTACACCAACGTATTGAATATCCTAGACCTGGCCCGGATTCCTCTATTCAGCTCGCAGAGAGATCGTTCTCACCCTCTAGTAATAGCCGGGGGCAGTTGTGCTCTCAATCCTGAGCCCATGGCTGAGTTCATCGACCTTTTTGTGGTCGGCGAAGGTGAAGAAGCGATACTGGAGTTAGTGGACGTCTTTCGGAGACACAGTGGCAACAGGAAGGAAGTGCTGGAGGCAGTTGCCGGGCTTGATGGTTTCTACGTCCCTAGTTTCTATCAGGTGGCCTACAGGGAAGACGGCACTATCGAGGGTATCGTGCCGAAGATACCTGAAGCCAAAGCAAAGATCAGACGCAGGATAGTAAGCAAGCTGCCGGTTCCGCCTACCAGGCCTGTGGTGCCTTATGTTGAAGTAGTTCACGACCACGGCAGCATAGAGATCCAGAGAGGCTGCACTCAGGGTTGCCGGTTCTGCCAGGCGGGAATGGTCTACCGGCCTGTGCGCCAGAGGTCACCAGAGGAAATACTGGAAGCCATGGACCAGCTATGCAGGAACTGTGGCTTCAGGGAGACGTCTCTGCTCTCTCTCAGCACAGGGGACTATTCCGGCATCGAGGAGCTAGTGGTTCAGCTCTCCCAGCGCTGCCGCACGAGTAACACCGCCCTGTCGCTGCCTAGCTTGAGGTTAGATAGCAACGCCGTAAGGTTGATGGAGTCGCTGCCTTCGCAGCGCAAGACAACCTGCACCTTTGCTCCTGAGGCAGGGAACGAGAGACTACGGCGGGTTATCAACAAGGATATCTCGGATGAGGCGATACTGGAGACCCTGGCTGCCTTTCTCGATAGGGGTTGGTCGAAGCTCAAGCTGTACTTTATGCTGGGCTTGCCCAGTGAGACTGTCGACGATGTGCACAGCATCGTCCAACTGGTGGCGAAGATACGTGGCCTGGGAGGAATCCTCAGGCTGCAAATCGGCACGTCAGTTCTTGTTCCTAAACCTCATACTCCCTGCCAGTGGGTAGCCCAGGAAACTGAGGAGCAGCTATTGCCCAAGTTCGACATACTGAAGAGAGGACTGCGAGGGCAGCAGGTGCGGCTCTCGTGGCCTGATCCCAGGAACAGCCAGATTGAGGCGGCCCTGTCCCGGGGTGACCGCCGTTTGGGCCAGGTGCTGTATCACGCCTGGCAGTCCGGGGCCAAGTTCGATGCCTGGGGTGATCGCTTCGACTACGGGAAATGGCTTGACGCCTTCGGGCGATGCGGCCTTGAACCTTCCTTCTATGCCAACAGGGAACGGCCCCTGGGTGAGGTACTCCCCTGGCAACATATCGATATCGGGGTAAGCACCAGGTTTCTTCAGGAGGAGTACCGTAAGCTATGGCGGGACGAGCAGACTCCAGATTGCCGCAGCGGGAACTGCAATGCCTGTGGACTGCAGCAGTGGCAAGGCAGCTGCCGGGAGAGGTATGAGGCAACTAGAGCCCGTGCAGGAACTGCTCGATAGCCTGGTTGACGATTTCGGGTTTTTCCGCGAAGAGGAAGTGGGTGCCGCCAGCGATTACGACGAGTTTCGCCCCTGCTATTTGTGCGGCCAAGTAGGAGCCGTACTTGGGTGGTGTCATCAAGTCCTCACTGCCGCAGAGCACCAGTGTGGGAATCTTGATCTGGTTCAGTCTGTTCATGACGTCGAAGTTGTCGCAGCAGATGAAGTCGTTTAGCTGCACCTCGGCCCCAACCTGAATGGTCTTGGCCGTCAGGGTTTCCCTTAGTTCTGGATCGATGTGACTGTAGTTGGGCGCGACAAAGTCCTGTGCCCATGCGGAAGGGTTCTCTATGCCCTGCTGCATTGCGGAGAGGTACTGTGGAGCCACGCGCAGCTTGGCGCCGGAGCCGATGAGGATAAGCGCTCTGGTGTCCAGGGGGTGCTGCAGCGCATAGATCAGGGCGATGCCCCCTCCCAGGGAATGCCCGGCCAGAACCGGAGCAGTGTATCCTTGCTCGACGATGTGGCGGTGTAGCCAGGCGGCGTAATCTTCGATGCTGGTGCAGGGTTTTCCCG
>DAOVBS010000086.1 GCA_030670425.1 Chloroflexota bacterium
TGGGATGTCTCTGCTCTCCAAGCTTGGTGTCATCATACCCGTACCCGCGTATCCACTTGCCCTTCGGAGTCACTCTGGCCCTCTCGGCCAGGGCACCCACAATATCATTGATCGTCGTTACCTGTCCCGGAGTACAGTCAACCTGGAGCTGGTACTTGCTGACAATTGACGGATGGCAATGGGCATCGATGAACCCGGGAGTGACGGTTCTCCCCTTCAGGTCTATTACACTGGTATCCCTTCCCACCAGCTCCTTGATCTGAGTAGTCGCACCGGTGGCAACGAACTTGCCATCCCACACCGCCAGCGCCTCGGCCCTGGGCTTCCTGTCATCACTCGTGATTACATTCCCATTCAAGACCACCAGGTCTGCAAACAGCATCAGTCTCCCTCCTTTCACTGGACCCTGGTCCGCAGTTCATCTCCAGGCCATCTACAGCACAAAGCCAGACACGAAATCTCTCTGCGATCGGGTGCCTGGCTCCGAGCGTGAAAACGAGACCCCTGCTACCAGCAGCCCCACTGCGGGCTATCCAGCCCAGGAGCCAAAAACGGCAACAGGGATCTCGTATTCTATGTCACCATCCCACCAGCATCTGGCTGGGAATCCAGAGGATTATCTGGGGGAAAGCGATGCACAGGGCCATGCCGACCATGATAAGACAGACAAAGGGAATCACCCCGCGAATTATGTCGGTGATGGTCACTCCCAACTCCGGCGCTGCTGTGCCCCGGCAGACGAATATGGAGACGGCGAAGGGCGGGGTCATGAACGACATCTGAAGGTTGATGCATATCATCATCCCGAACCACAGCGGGTCAAACCCCAGCTGCGGGCCGATAGGTGCCAGTATGGGGACCATTATGAAGACAATGCCTATCCAGTCGATAAACATCCCCAGGATGAAAACGATGAACATCACGGCGGCGAAGGCACCCCAGCGCCCGAAGGGGGCGTCCATGATGACGTTCGCCACCACCTCCCCACAACCCGCGCTGATGAATATCCCCACGAAGGCGAAAGAAAGGCACCCTATCAGGAGCACAAAGGCACTGACTCTCATCGTCTCCAGAGCCGTGTGTTTGATAAGGCCCCAGCTAAATTTCCGATAAGCAATCGCCAGAATGACTGCGAAAACGGCGCCCACGGATGCCGCCTCGGTGGGAGGGGCTATGCCAGCAAAGATGCTTCCCATAACTGACAGGATAAGAACCATGGGCGGGAACAGGCCAATAATAAGCTTCTTGGTCTTCAGCATGAAGGAGACTTGCCTCTCTTCGATCGGCACAGCCGGGCCTTTCTCCGGGTGCAGATAGCACTGCACTAGGATGTAAGCGCAATACAGAAAGGAGAGGATAAGCCCAGGGAAAATGGCCGCCATAAACAGCTTCCCCACCGACACCATGGCCATCGGCCCGTAGATAACCAGCATGACGCTGGGCGGGATAAGAATGCCGAGTGTTCCGCCGGCGCAGACTGCGCCGGTCCCCAGAGCCTTGTCGTAACCCCTCTTGATCATGGGTGTTAGGGCGATGAGCGTCAGCATGGTAACGGAAGCGGTAATCACTCCCAGACAGGCGGCAAGGATAGTGCCAAATATAACGGTGGTAACCGCCAGTCCGCCTCTCAGCCCGCCAAACCACAGGTGTAACGCATCGTAGAGCCCTTCGGCTATACCCGAGCGCTGGAGCATGACCCCCATAAAGGTGAACAGGGGAACAGCCAGCAGGGGATAGTTCTGCGCTAGCGAATACAGGCGGCCGTAGAGTATTTCGAATACCGCATCCCCCAGCAGTCCATAGCCCACTAGCAGCCCGATACTACCTACTACAAGACCTAGGGGAAAGCCGGTCAGGACACCGAAGAAGATGCCCCCCATCATAAGTACGGTGATGACTTCCGGGCTTAGCTCAATCAATGGCCTTCCTCCTTATAACGAAGTACAGGTCACGCGCAAACCGGGCCGAACCCTGAAGGAGAAAGAGGCATATCCCCACAGCAATCACTGTTCGAAAAGGGGCAGCCGGTGGGTACCAGTAGCTTTCAATCATCACCTCGTTGATTCTCCACGCCCGCACCGCCCACCAGACAGACGTTTTCGCGAGGATTATCATTAGCGGGAAGAAGAAAAATGCGGCACAAATGACGTCGCTGAGCGCCTTCCCCCACGGCGAATAGCGTGCATGGAAAACGTCAACCCTGATATGCGACTTGTGTAACTCGTCATACGCCCAGCCCAGGGCATACGTCGCCCCTCCCAGCATGCAACTGGTCTCGTACGCCCACACCGTAGGTGCGTTGAAGGCATATCTCAGCAATGTGTCAAATGCTGCCACCAGGACCAGGGCTAGCGTCAGCCACCTAGCTGACGACCCCACCTGCTGGCTCATAGAATCAATAGCCTTTAATACAGCTCTCATAATTTACGGTTCCTTACCTACACTCTCTCCGCCTCGAGAACCTCGAGGCGGAGAGAGCATATATGACGCTAACCTGGTGTTTATGAAACGTACGGGGTATTCAGACCCTGGTACTCGGCGAAAGCTGCTCTGAAGTCGCTCATGGCGTTCAGTGTCTCCGCGTAGATGGGGTCTTCCGTAGCGGCTTTTTCTGCGTAGAACGCCTTCGTCACTACTGCCAGCTCGGCTTCCACATCCTCAGGCAGGTGGAGCATCTCACAGCCAAAGTCTATGAACTTCTGCATAGCCGCAATGGAGCCAACATACTCGTTAAGGTCATGTCGAGTCGCCCATGCGTACACCACATCCTCCACCAGCATCTTGAGGTCGTCCGGAAGCTTGTCCCACTCGCTCTTGTTCACAGTAAAAACAAGCGGGTCGCTGGGAGCCCGGGTGGCAGAGAAGTAGTGGTACTTGGTTATCTCCTGGAAGCTCATGTCCCAGTTGACCGCCGGAGTAGAGTACTCGAACGCGTCCAGCACTCCCCTCTGTATGGCTTCGTACAGTTCTCCGCCGGGCAGGAAGATCACCGAGGCGCCCATCCTGGTCAGGATTTCCCCTCCATCACCTGCGGTGCGCATCCTTAACCCCTTGATGTCAGCCAGTGAATCAATCTTCACAGTGGACAGGCACCACACCTCCGCAGGCCTGGGGGCTGTGCCAGGAAGAGTATACAGGTCGTACCCTTCCGTCATCTTGTTGTGCAGCTCTACTCCGCCACTGTGGTTGAACCAGACCATGAACATATGGGAGGTCATCTGACCGGGCCTGGCGCTGTACAGGCCGGAGACCGGCCACTTGTCCAGGTTGTACATGGGGCAGGTATAGGTGGCCTGGATGGTGTTCATGTCTACCGCATCAGTCTCCTTGCACGCCGGTACGATAGAACCGCCGGTAAAGCTCTTGAACACCAAGCGCCCGCCGCTCGCCGCGGTGACGGACTTGCAGATGTTGTCC
>DAOVBS010000021.1 GCA_030670425.1 Chloroflexota bacterium
AAACACCGCAAGCTCACGCCATCGAACCGCGAAAGGTGCTTCTGGGCCAGGGGCGATGGAACGACTCTCCGGGTATACGATACGCAAGTCGGCAGAGTAGGCGGGCTCATCTGCTACGAACATCTCCAGCCACTGTGGAAATACATGCTCGGCTGCCAGGGAGAACAGATACACTGCGCCTGCTGGCCGGGATGGCCAAGCTTTCCCAACGGAAGAAGCAACAAATCCATCATTGATGTGGCCTCACGAGCGTACGCCCTGGAGAACCAGTGCTTCGTAGTGCTGTCTTCGATCTATGCAGCACCGGAGCTGGCAGCCAAAGCTAATCTGGGAAACGCCAGCTGGACCTTCTTCGGCGGAAGCGGCATCATCAACCCGGAAGGCGAATACATATCCGGCCCGGTCTACGACAGAGAGACGATTGTCTACGGAGAAATAGACCTGGAGCAGATCGTGCTGAGAAAGGCTGCCGTCGACGTGAGCGGCAAGGACAACCGGTGGGATATCATGCGTGTCGAGACAAACGCGCAACCTTATGTGCCATTCACCGGCACATTCGGCACCCGATTATGGGAGGAAATGCAGGGTGAGCCGTCCCCTCAGGCCGACGACCGCAAAGCCGAGATTCCAGAGCTCCTGGCCAGGATAAGAGAACTCGAGCGAAAGACCGGGCTTGCCAGAGAGAACCCAGCCCTCGAGAACGACTAGCTCACCTGCCCGCAAGTCCTGCCGCAGCCCCGATATCCTGCCACCAAGGCCGCAATCGGTGCCCGACCCACCCCCTTCCTTCTAGCAGCAGAGCCTTGACCCTAAGGGGCGCAGAATATAAAATCTACTTGCCGCCCAAAGAACCCCGATGCCGGACACAATTTCTGAAGGAGGGAAGATGATTTGTATGCACTAGGAAGACATCTGCTGCTGGAACTGAAGGACTGTAACGAAGAACTGCTGGATGACCTGGACTTCATAAGAGAATGCCTCAATGAAGCTGCCGTTAGGTGTGGGGCTAGCGTGGTGGGCGAATCCTTCTATCATTTCTCTCCCCGTGGGGTAAGCGGCGTGGTTAACATCGCGGAGTCGCATATCTCCATCCATACCTGGCCCGAATACGGATACGCTGCCGTCGACGTATTCACCTGCGGAGATACGGTGACCCCTGAAGAAGCCGCCAAGACCATAGCAGACAGGCTGGAAGCTGGGAATCATTCCCTGATTGAGCTGCGGAGGGGAATGCTGGAGGAGAGCCAGGTCAGCAGCGGGACGAAATGAGCGAAGACGACCCGCACAAACACAAGTGGTTTCATGACCACCTTACCCCCGATCTCACCCTGTTGCACAGCATCAGAGAGGTGACATATTCCGGGCAGAGCAAGTTCCAGTCCATAGACATAATCAACACCAACAGTTTCGGCGTCTGTCTAGTTCTCGACGGAAAGATTCAATCCAGCGAGCACGATGAGTTCATCTACCACGAAGCCCTGGTGCATCCTGCCATGCTCACCCACCCCGAGCCGGCGAAGGTGTTTATCGCCGGCGGGGGAGAGGGCGCAACCCTGAGAGAGGTTCTGGCACACAGGTCGGTGAAACAGGTGACCATGGTTGACCTTGACAGGGAAGTGGTGGATGTCTGCCGCCGATTCCTGCCCTCATTTCACCAGGACTCCTTTGACGACCCCCGTCTAGAGCTTCAGTTCGCGGACGCCAGGGACTTCCTGGAGAAGAATAAGGACAGCTTTGACGTTATTATTCTTGACCTGCCCGACCCCATAGCTGAAGGGCCGGCCAGCTTGCTATACACCCGGGAGTTCTACCACCTGGTCAAGCAGAGGCTTGACCCTGAAGGCATCATGTCCGTGCAGGCTGAACCAGCCAGCTACCATGACTTGCAGGAGTTTGCCGCCATCGCCAATACCCTGAAAAGCGTTTTCCCCGTAGTCCGTGTCTATCAAACACACATACCTTCGTTCGCCAGCATGTGGGGATTCATCACCGCCTCTGCGAAACTGGATCCCGCGGGACTGGCAGCCGAGGAAATTGACAGTCGCATCGCAGCAAGGCTGTCAAGAGAGCTCAAGTCATACGATGGCTACACCCACGTAGCTATGTTCAACATCCCCAAACACATCCGGCAACGGATGGCCGCAACAGAAAGAGTCAGCACCGACCAAGCCCCGATCTCCGCCTACTAGATAGCCGGGCTCGCTTCGGAACACTGTTCCCCGTGCTATAATTCCATCGAACCCTCATGGATATCCTGGCTTCTCTCAATCCCACCCAGAAAGAAGCTGTAGAAGCAATTGAAGGACCGGTGCTCATCCTGGCCGGCCCGGGAAGCGGCAAGACCAGAGTAATCACCCATCGAATTGCCTACCTGATCAGAGTCTGCGGCGTCAGCCCGCACCGCATTATGGCGGTCACCTTCACCAACAAGGCCGCCCGCGAAATGAAAGAAAGGGTGGACCAACTCCTGGGGCAGGTAAGTGACGAGCTGACTCTAGGAACCTTCCATGCCATCTGCAGCCGAATTCTCCGCCGCGAGGGCCAGGCCGCGGGAATCAACCCGGGATTTGTCATCTATGACGATGAAGACCAGTTGAACCTGATAAAGCAGAGCCTTCAAGAGCTGAACCTCGACCCCAAGCAGTACATTCCCCGTGCTCTGCAATCAGCCATCAGCGCCGCCAAGAGCAGACTGGTCACTCCACAGGACTATGCCCAGATGATCGGCAGCTACTTCGAAGAAATAGTGCAACGGGTATACCAGCGATACCAACAGTTGCTGGCTCAGAGCACGGCGGTAGACTTCGACGACCTGCTGATGAAGACAGTTCAGCTATTGGATGGTCATCCCAAAGTCCTGAGCCGATACCAGTCACGCTTCCTTCATGTCCTGGTCGACGAGTTCCAGGACACCAATACCGTCCAGTACCAGCTCATGAAGCAACTGGCAGGGAAATATCGTAACATCTGCGTCGTCGGCGACCCCGACCAGTCTATCTATTCCTGGCGATCTGCCGATTTGCGCAACATCCTGACCTTCGACAAGGACTACCCTGAAGCCAGAATGGTGCTGCTGGGACAGAACTACCGCTCCACCAAGACCATCCTGGAGTTGGCTTCGGATGTCATCTCGGGGAATACGCAGCGCAAGCCCAAAGAGCTATGGACTGAGAACGAGGTCGGCAGCCCGGTCACCATCATTGAGAGCTACAGCGAAGAAGAAGAGGGCCAGTCTGTGGCTGCTGAGATCGAAAGGCTGGTCAGTCAGGACCAGATGTCACTCAGGGATTGTGCTGTGATGTACCGGGTCAACGCCCAGTCACGAGTGTTCGAGGAGACCTTCCTCAGATACGGCATGCCCTACCAGCTGGTGGGCGGCACACGCTTCTATCAGAGACGAGAAATCAAGGACGTCGTTGCCTATCTGCGGGTTATTCACAACCCACACGACAGTGTCAGCCTGGCGCGAATCATAAATGTGCCCGGCAGAGGCATAGGCCAGACCACGCTTGGCAAGCTGCAGGGACAGTCCAGAGCTCGCGATGTCTCCCTCTATCGGGCCCTCAAGCAGGCCGTCGAGGATAACGCCGGCCCTTCTCGTATGGCTCAAGCACTGGCGGCATTCGCCGCCCTTATCGACGAGCTTGCCGCCAGGAGCCACGTATTGAGCCCTGCCGGGCTGGTGGATGAGATACTGGGAAGAACCAGGTACAGAGAGTATGTCCTGGACCGGGAGGATGGAGAGGAGAGATGGGAGAACATAATGGAACTCAGGAGCGTTGCCAGGGACTACGACGCAGGCAATCCCGACGCTGCCCTGACCAGCCTGCTGGAGAAGATCAGCCTGGTATCGGACATAGACGAGATGGTTGAGAAGGCCGATGCCGTCACTCTTATCACCCTACACCAGGCCAAGGGATTGGAGTTCCCCGCGGTGTTCATCACCGGAATGGAGGAGGGACTCCTGCCTCACCGGAAATCCTTCGGCGATGCGGCAGAAATGGAGGAGGAGCGGCGTCTCTGCTATGTCGGTATAACCAGAGCAGAGAAGCGACTCTATCTCACTCGCAGCTACCGGCGACGCTTGTTCGGCGGCTCGGGAAACCCGCCTTCCCGCTTTCTCCGAGACATATCGCCACACCTGCTCCGCGCCGAGGACTCCCGGGATGAAGAGAGCTCTGGCCCCCCGGCTATGGTTTACTCCCAGCCCTTGACTCATCCCCCGGGCAAGCCCCACCTGAAAATAGGCGACCTTGTTCGCCACAGCAAGTTTGGCGATGGGAGAGTGCTGGATTGTCTTGCCGACAGAGGAGACCAGATAGTAACCGTTTCATTTGAGGGAGATGGGGTCAAGAAGCTCCTGCTCAGCATGGCTCCTCTGGAGAGAATCGACGGAGACTGAGATTCCCCTGGCAAAGCATTGACAGGATACACGCAAGCGTGTAAAATGATACTCAAATGACCATCAGGGTTCTGGCACCTGAGCTAGTCTCCAAGATCGCTGCTGGAGAGGTGATCGAGAGGCCAGCGTCTGTAGCCAAGGAGCTGATTGAGAACGCGCTGGATGCCGGAGCCAGCCAGATCAGCATAGAGGCACAGGGCGGCGGGGTAGATCTGATCAGGGTAGCGGATAACGGAGGAGGAATCCCGGCATCAGAAGTGGAGCTTGCCTTCCGCAGACATGCCACAAGCAAGATCAGCAGTCTGGAGGAACTGGGGTCCATATGCAGCCTTGGCTTCCGGGGTGAAGCCCTGCCCTGCATCGCTGCCGTCGCCGAAGTGGAGGTCCTCACCAGGACAGGACCAGATGCCCTCGGCAGCTACCTGTGCTTGAGGAATGGCGAGGTGGCCCGGAGGGAGAGCCGTGCCAGACCCCAGGGCTGCACCGTCACGGTACGCCGGCTTTTTCGCCACGTTCCTGCCCGGCTCAAGTTTCTCAAGTCAGGAAACACGGAAAACAGCCATATCGCCAACGTAGTCAGCCAGTACGCCATGGCCTATCCCGAGCTTAGATTCAGCCTCCTCCTTGACGGGCATGTCAGCCTGCGCACGCCGGGCAATGGACTGCTGCGCGATGTCATAAGCCAGACATACGGCCTGGATGTGGCCCAGGAGATGCTGGCCCTGGAGGGAGGCGAGGCAGCCATCAGGGTCAGCGGTCTGGTGAGCCCGCCTTCCCTGGCTCGCTCCAATCGCCGCTATCTCAGCTTCTACATCAACCGGAGGTGGGTGCGCAGCCCCTTGCTCCTCAGGGCAGCCGAGGAGGCCTATCACGGCCTGCTTATGGAGGGGAGACATCCCATAGCGGTAATCAATGTGTCACTGCCTCCCGAGGAGATAGACGTCAATGTTCACCCCGCCAAAGCCGAGGTCAGGTTTTCCCGTGAACAGGCGGTTTTCTCCGCTGTGGCAGAGGCAGTGAAGGGAGCGCTACACTAGGCGCCTGTGGCTACCACAAAGGTCATGTCTTTCCCTGCCAGTTCATCCCAGCAGCAGAGCACATGGGCAGTGAGGGAGAGAGAGACAACCTTTGTTGCTCCACTGCCTGCTCCCGGCCTGCCGGCTCTGCGAGTGATGGGACAACTTGCCAGCACATATATCATTGGCGAAGGGCCTGAAGGTCTCTACCTGGTTGACCAGCACGCTGCACATGAGCGCGTCCTCTATGAAGAGATCCAAGCACAGTGGTCGCGCCACAAGATCGAAGTGCAGGGATTGCTCCAGGCCACGACCATAGAACTCAGCCCAAGGGAAGAACAAATATGGCAGGCCAACAAGGAGAACCTGGCCCAGTTCGGTTTCGCCATTGAGCCCTTCGGCGGTCGTAGCTATTTGCTACGGTCGGTGCCCGCGGCGGTAGCCGGCACAGACATAGTTGAGGCGTTGAGAACATTGCTCGAGGCCATAGCAGGCACGGAGAATGGGACTCTCCAGGAGGAGAAGATAATCCAATCGCTGGCCTGCCACGCCGCCGTCAGGGCAGGACAGCGGCTGAGCAATGGAGAGATGGCGGAACTGATGCAGCGACTGGAACAGGCCAAGCAACCGCGCACCTGCCCTCACGGCAGGCCCACCATGATTCACCTGAGTTCACGTCAACTCGAGAAGGAGTTCGGCAGAACAGGCTAGACCTGGCCCCTTGAGGCCCTGAGCTCGTGGTAACGCATGAACCGGTCTATAGCCCTGGCAGCGCCATCCATTGAGTGATAGGCGGCAATGCCAGCCTCATAGAACTTCTTCTGCGCTTCGAGCATCCATTGATGATGCCCGTCATAGACCGACATCTGTATCACCGCCACCACGGGCTTGGCTGACACCTGGTGAGACTCGATGACATCCCGCGCAAGCGAGCCCCAGGTTTCCGTGTGCTGCTGGGCCGGCGGCGAGATCAAGCCCAGCGAGAAGTGGATTATGCTCAGGTCAGTGCCGTCATAACCATCCAGTAGCTTGAGAATGTCGGAATACCCCACCTTCCAGGCCTCGGCAGAAAGGTCTAGGGGATTGTTCAGTATCGTCCCTGCCTCGTTTCCCAGCAGACTACCTAATTTCTCACCTATCTCCCGGGGAAAACGGGGCACCTTGAGTCCAGCGCTGACACAGGCATCGCTGGCCAGAACGGTGACTCCCCCACCTATGCCAAGAGCACCGACCCTTCTCCCCGAAGGCAACGGCAGATAGGAGAAAGTCACTGCCATGTCCAGTAGCTCCTCCAGGCTGCTCACCCTTATAGCGCCGACCTGCTGCAAGAACCCGTCCCACACCCTATCGGACCCCGCCAGAGCGCCGGTATGGGAACTCACCGCTCTTGCTCCGGAGTCGGTAACCCCTGCCTTGAGCACCACGACCGGTTTGCAGTCAGCAGCTTTCCTCAACGCCCGCTTGAACCGTTGTCCATCTTTGGTCCCCTCGATGTAGGCCAGGATCACGCCTGTATCGGGATCGGAAGCCATGTACTCGAACAGATCGCTCTCGCTGAGATCACCGGCGTTGCCATAGGAGACCACCTTGCTGAAGCGAATCCCCCGCAGGCCTCCCTCCCGAACCAGGTAGATGGCATTGCCTCCGCTCTGACAGATCAGGCCGACTCGGCCGCTCTCCCTGGCGGAGTCAGGGATAAAGGACAGGCCCGACTTGGGACAATACACCCCCATACAGTTGGGCCCAATCACCCGCATGCCGCTCTCTTTGGCTATAGCGCAGATCTCCCTCTCGAGCTCCTCTCCCTCCTCACCGAACTCGGAGAAGCCGGAGGTGAAGAAATGTATGGCCTTCACTCCCTTGGCAGCGCAGTCCTTAACCAGTTCCAGCGCGCCAGTCACCGGGATCGACGAGATAACATAGTCAACCGACCCGGGAATCGCCCTGATGCCCCGGTATATCTTCAAGCCCCAGATTTCCCCGCCCTTTGGGTTCACCGGGTAGATGTTCCCCTGGAAACCGTTGTTCAACAGGGATCTAACATAGTTCGTCCCTCCAACCTGCGTCCTCTGCTTCTGGGTGGAGACGCCCACTACCGCCACCGATCTTGGGTTGAAGACTTCTTCTAGATCCGAGCTGTTCATTTACCTCCCTCTGTCCTGCCGTTTCCGGTCAAGCTGCGGGCAACAGCCCCATTCGAGACCCGACTCGGCGCCGGTTGCTGGGACTACCACAGCCTACCCCCAAAACCCGCTATTTTACTCCTCC
>DAOVBS010000050.1 GCA_030670425.1 Chloroflexota bacterium
CTGATATGGTGGTCATTTGCGAGCGCATCTCCTTCACATATTCCTCTTAACTCCGCTCAATACACGGCCAAGCTGGGCAAGAAAGTGGCAATTCGGGGGAAGGCCAAGAGTATGGCGGTCACCACTAGCTGCGCCCCGAGAAAAGGGAATATCCCCCTGAAGATGGTTGCCAAAGGGACATCCTCAGCGATTCCCTTGATCACGTACACATTAACTCCGACCGGCGGCGTAATGACTCCCATGCCGGTTACGAGCACGACTATCACACCAAACCATATCGGGTCGAAGCCTAGCGCCAGAACCACAGGATATATGATTGGGATAGTAAGCGTGATCAGCGCCAGAGCATCCATGAAGCAGCCACCCAACAGGTAGATAAGCACTATGACTCCCATAACACCTACCGCGGGAAGGGGAAGCCCAGCTACCCAATCGGCCAGGATGAGAGGAATAGTAGTCACAGCTATGAAATGTCCGAAAACCGTGGCTCCGTACACAACAAACATGATCATGCAGGTTATGCGCAAGGCTTCCTTGGCCGCTCCAACGAAGCGTTGCCAAGTCAGCTGTCGTGTCCCGAGTCCGATAAGCAAGACGCCAGCAGCGCCCGCTCCACCAGCTTGGGTGGGGCTGAACCATCCGAGAAAGAGTCCCGCCAATACGAAGATGAACAGGACCAGGGTTTCCATGACTCCAGTAAGGCCGCGTACCTTCTCCATCCAGCTCGTGGCTGCTCCTGCCGGCCCCAGTGAAGGGTCGCGCCAGCACAGAAGTGCTACCACAATGATGAAGAGAGCCGCCAGCACCAAACCAGGGAATACTCCCGCCAGAAAGAGCTTGCCGATGGACTGCTCGGTCAGTATCCCATAGATAATGAAGATAGTGCTGGGGGGAATCAATATGCCCAGACTGCCGGCAGCAGCCACGCAGCCCGTGGCCAACGAATCAGCGTAACCGTACCTTTTCATCTCAGGCAAAGACACTTTCCCCATAGCAGCAGCAGTGGCATTAGTTGAACCGCTTATGGCAGCAAAACAAGCACAGCCGGCGACCGTGGCCATGGCCAAACCACCACGCAGCTTACCCAGCACCGAATAGCTGGCGTCGTAAAGCCTCTGGCTCATGCCTGAGGCAGCAGCGAGCGACCCCATGAACACAAACATGGGGATGACAGTAAGGGAATAGGAAGAGAAACTATGGAACAGATCCCGAGCCAGGACGCACAATGCCGCCTCCACCGAAACCAGGAGACTAAAGCCAACAAGGCCGACAAACGCCATGGCAAAGCCCACTGGCATACGGAGGAGGAAGACAACAATCAGAACGACAATGCCTGCGATGCCGACAGATACTGGGCTCATCTTCTCATGCTCTAGTCATTTCCCTGAGTAATTGCACCAGCAGCACCAGAAGAACCGAGACGCAGGAAAAGGCTATACAGTACACAAAAGGGTAAAAAGGTATCTCCTGAGTCATGGAGACCTCTCCAGTCGCCTGAAGCCTCCGGGCAAAATCGTAGCTCCTCCAGGCAATGAGAGCGAAAAGCAGCATCCCGAACGAGTAGACAACGCAGGCAATGGCTTTCTGCACTGTAGTGGAGAACCGCGTCACCAGGAACTCGACATCAATGTGACCACGCACAACTTGGGTCTGGGCTATGGAAAAGGCCACTACTATCACACCAAGGAAGCCAACCATTTCGATTCCACCGGGGATGGGCCACTTGAACAGGCGAGCACCGATTATGTCAGCCACAACGAGGCACAACATAGCCACCAGCGCAGCACCCGCGACCCAGTTGAGCCAATTGCTCAAAGAAAGAGCCAGCTTCTCAAGGTTCTTTGTCTTGCTTGACATGAGCAATCGTCCCGGAGCGCCGGGCATCAGCACAACGACACGTTTCGGGTATCTTTCAGGTAGCTATCCCGGCTGAGGGCACCCCTGATGCTACTACAGCAGCTCCTTCTCTACATAGGCCACACAGGATTCCTCAGTGGGTGACCTGCCAGCCCAGTATCCCGTCCGTTCGACTAGATAGTCTTCGAACTCTGCTGCCGGCAGTCCCATAGCTGTCTTGTCCTTAATGTACGCATCTATCAGGGGCCTGGCGGCTTCTGCCCATCTTGCCATCTCAGTCGGGGATAGCTCGATCAGTTCCCTACCCTCGAACGTCAGAAAGTAGTCAATCCCAACCTTGTCGTAGTAGGTCCAGACCTTGCCATGCTTTTCCATCCACTCCTCACTCACCTCGGAGAAAACATCCTTTATGTCCCCAGGCAAGCCATCCCACTTGTCTTTGCTCATGGTAACGAACATGTCACTCGTGTTTCCCACGTCATAGCAAGCGGTAACGTATTTCACAACCTCAGCCTGGTTCCAGCCTTTCAATACTTCCCGAGGAGTAAAACTGCCGTCAATGGTCCCCTTGGACATAAGCTCATAGGCCTCTCCCTGAGACGCACCGTATCCCTCCGCGCCCAGAGCCTCCATTATCTTGGCCCCCACCCCTGTAGACCTTACCACCAGTCCTTTCAGGTCCTCCATCTTGCGCACTGGCTTCTCAGTAGTGAAGATGACACCAGGGCCGTGGGCATGGAAGTAGAGCACATGCACATCATCGAATTCCTCTGGTTTAAACTCCACGTAGAAGTCATTGGCCACCTTGGTGGCCACCCAACCATTGGGGTAGGCATGAGGCATGTCAACCAGCTCGCTGGCGGGAAAACGGCCCATAGTGTAGGCCAGTACAGACATGCCGATGTCCGAAATGCCATCAACCACCCCATCGTAGACCTGAGGCGCAGGGGTGAGCGTGCCCCCTGGGTAATAGGTGATCTCAACCTTGCCACCCGAGCGCTCATTTACCTCCTGGCAGAATTGCTCAGCCAATACAGAGTGCAAATGTGTGGGCGGAAAGAAATTGCTATATGTCAATTCTACAACTTCGGGCGTTGCCGGGGTTGCACAGGAGCCGAGCACCGGAACCGCTGCCAACATGAGAGCCAGCAGCATGAGCAGCTTTTTCTTGTTCATTTCCATAACCTCCTTGAACTCCAGGATTTCGTTCTGTCTTGTCTCTCTCTTCGCATCACCCTTCCCAGGTAATGGCATCCCAGTCCACTTGAACCCAGGGCTTCGAGCATGGCACGGGTACCCTTGACGGATCACACGCCTTCCTCTCCGATCTGAAGGCAAGTCCCTGCCAGCTAGAATGTCCCAGTATAGTATCACACCTCGGCGTGGGAAGGAATACACCCTCCATTGCTGGGTACAGACAGATCCCTCAGTGCCGTTTGAACTGCAGGCTGGGCAATGGTAACATAGCCGCACCGACTACAAACGGTCTCATACACCATGGTGAACTGGCAGGTAACCGCAACTACTTTGTATTGTGACGCGGTGCGTGATGAAGTGACACTACTGGTATACAAAGACCGGTCAGCCAAGTGCACCGGCTACGGGAAGTACGGTGGCTCTGACAAAGAGGCAATTGACCTTCCAAACAGAAAGGGTGGACTGTCGAAACAGGCGCACGGGTGTGAAGGGCCAATATGCCACCGGATGATTCAGTACAGGGAAAAGCTATTCTCTGAGGAAGCCAAGAGAGAGTGCGCCTGATTGGCCCGCTCCGACCGCTGCACTCTCAAAGGTGCAGTAATCAGCACAGATGACAACCGGTAGCCAGCCCAAGATACAGATCAAGAACCTCTCCCTCTCTTTCGGGGGCGTGAGTGCGCTCAGCAACGTAAGCCTTGATGTCAACGACGGAGAGATCCTGGCAATTATTGGGCCGAACGGCGCTGGAAAGACCTGCCTGCTAAACTGCATTAACGGCTTCTATAAGCCGCAGAGTGGCGAAATATGCTACGAGGGCAGGGACATCACCCGGATACGCCCCGACAAGGCGGCTCAGCTTGGCCTGGCCAGGACCTTCCAGAATATCGAGCTATACGCCGGCATGAGTACTCTCGACAATCTCATGGCTGCGAGGCACATCCTCATGAGCCAGAACTTCATCAGCGGTTCCCTGTATTTCGGACCGGCGCGCAAGGAGGAAATCGAACACCGCAAGACAGTGGAAAACATAATCGACTTCCTCGAAATGGAGCCCATCAGGAAGAAAGTCGTTGGCGCCCTCCCCTACGGCATGCGCAAGAGAGTCGAACTAGGCAGAGCTCTAGCTCTGGAGCCAAAGGTCCTGCTCCTCGATGAGCCCATGGCAGGAATGAACCTGGAGGAGAAGGAGGACATCGCCCGGTTCATCATTGACATATTCGAGGGGCAGGGAGACACTTACCCGGAGACCCCGGTTCTGAGAGATGGTGTCAGTTGTATTGTGCTTATAGAGCACGACATGGGTGTGATTATGGACCTGGCCGATAGGATTGCGGTCCTCGATTTCGGTCGAAAAATCGCCGAGGGCACTCCAGACCAGATCAGTGCCGACCCGCTAGTTGTCTCCGCCTACCTGGGAAAACAAGAATAGCCCCGGAATTCCCCGGAGTCATTCCCACACTCTTGTATCCACTATCCTCTGGTGGTCACGCGGGATGCTCCCGCTCTCCACGAACTCAAACCTGTCTATTGCAACACGGCACAGGCTCTGGAACGTCTCACTCATACGCTCGGCCAATCTTTGCTTATCTATCGCCCCATCTTTCAACTCAACCCTCATAGTCAACTCGTCCCGCTGCTGCCTGCGCCCGATCACCATCTGGAACTGCGAGACTTCTTCGAAGCTGCGGACTACCTGCTCAGCCTGCTTGGCAACAACAAACATCCCTCTCACCTTGACTGCGTCGCCAGTCCTGCCAAGAATGGCAACCAGCCTGTTGGCCGTCCGGCCGCAGCGACAAGGCTCGGTAGTATACGAAGACAGGTCGCCCGTGCCAAAGCGAACAAGGCCCCAGGCCTCATTATGAGTGGGCGTAACGACCACTTCGCCTATTTCTCCAGGCCCTAGCTGTCTGCCCGTCGAGGGATCGACTATCTCCACTACATACTCATCCATAAGATGCATGCCTGCTTTCTGGCAGCATTCATAGGCGATTGCTCCACCCGGCTCGGTCACGGCATAGGCCTGGGCAGTGGCGATATGGTAGTCCTCCTCCATAGTCCTGCGCAGCCGGTCAGGCAGCATCTCGCCGGTAAACCAGGCACGCCGGAGAGCGAAATTCCGCCGCACATCGTGCCCCATTTCCTCAGCCCTATTGATGAGGGTCATCAGGAAGCTAGGCGTCCCCACAAATCCGCTGACCTTCAGGTCATGTATTGTCTGAACCTGGATTTCAGTATTGCCAGTACCGGCGACGACAAC
>DAOVBS010000029.1 GCA_030670425.1 Chloroflexota bacterium
GTGCCGCGTTGGAACTCCATCAGCATCAGCGGATATCACATTAGAGAAGCAGGTTCCACTGCAGTGCAAGAGGTCGCCTTCACTCTGGCCAATGGCATTGCCTATGTCCAGGCAGCGATTGATGCCGGGCTCGACGTGGACAGCTTCGCCCCCAGGCTCTCGTTCTTCTTCAATAGCCACGTCAACTTCCTGGATGAAATCGCCAAGTTTAGGGCTGCACGGCGCCTCTGGGCCAAGATAATGAGGGAGCGGTTCAAAGCCAAGGACCCACGCTCCTGGATGCTCCGCTTCCACACCCAGACCGCCGGCGTAAGCCTCATGGCCCAGCAGCCGATGAACAACATCATGAGAGCAACCATAGAGACGCTGGCAGCAACCCTTGGGGGCACACAATCACTACACACCGATTCCTACGATGAAGCGTACGCCACTCCCAGCGAGGAAGCTGCCACACTTTCCGTGCGCACCCAACAGCTCATAGCCTATGAAAGCGGCGTACCCGATGTTGTGGATCCCCTGGGAGGTTCCTACTACATTGAGTATCTCACCGACAAGATAGAAGAGAAGGCCTCCGAATACATCGCAAGGATTGACAGCCTCGGCGGCGCGGTAGCCGCCATCGAGCAGGGATTCCAGCAAAGAGAGATACAGGACGCATCGTATAAGTACCAGAAGATGATCGAAGAAGGCAAGCAGGTGATCGTCGGTGTGAATAAGTACGTTTCCGACTACGCTAAGATAACAAACATGCTCCGGGTCAATCCGGAGGTGGAGCGAAAACAGAAAGAGAGATTGGCTCAAGTCAAGGGCGACCGGGATGACGCCAGGGTCGAGCGGGGCCTGAAAGGACTGGAGGATGTAGCCCGGAGCGATGCCAACACGATACCAGCTTTGCTTGAATGCGTCGAGGCCTACGCCACCATAGGAGAGATGAGTGACACGTTGCGCAAGGTTTTCGGTACTCAGAAGGAATTCCTGGCCTTCTGACCAGAGCCGTTGCAGAGCAGGTCAGTGCAGCCCGGGCACACAAGGGGAACAGCAGACGACAAGGAGGTACGGAGATGGTAAAGCAAGTTGGTCACATAGGTGTTCTGGTCAAGAACCTGGATGAATCCGCCAAAATCTACCAGAACTTCTTTGGTGCCACATTAACAGAGGTCAAAGTTGTAGCTGAACAAGGAGTCAAGGTTGGCATGCTTAGCTTCGCTGGTGGCCCCAACATAGAGCTTCTAGAACCGCTCCCTGACAGCAGAATGGCTGCAGCTCTGGAGAAAAGGGGGGAGGGCGTGCAGCATATTTCCTTTGACGTCGACAACATCGACCGAGAAATCGCTTCCCTGGCCGACAAAGGCGTTGAATTCATCGACAAGAAAGCGCGTCGCGGCGTGGAAGGCATGGTAGCCTTCATCCACCCCAAGTCAGTAAGCGGAGTACTCGTTGAGCTCTGTCAGAAAGATTGAGAATGAGAGGAGAGGAACCTATGCGAAAAGGGAAAATCCGAGTCCTCATTGCCAAACTTGGCCTAGATGGGCATGACCGCGGCGCCAAGGTGATAGCCAGAGCCCTGCGCGATGCCGGAATGGAGGTAGTCTATTCCGGCATTCGGCAGACTCCAGAGACCATTGTGGCAACAGCCGTTCAAGAGGACGTAGATATCGTCGGACTGAGCATTCTGTCTGGTGCCCACCTGGAACTCTTCCCAATCGTAATGGAAGGACTGAAGAACGAGGGAAAGGGAGACACTCTGGTCCTTGCCGGTGGCATAATACCTGAAGTCGATGTATCAGCCATGAAGCAAATCGGAATAAGGGAAGTCTTCGGCCCCGGAACTTCAACAAGTGACATCATCGAGTACATCGAGAAGGAACTACAAGCCACGTAGGCATCACATAACGCAGGAATCTACTGCGCCCCCCGATGAGCAATGCCGACCAGGCAGCTCAAATCATCAATCTCCTGTTTCCTCATGAAATCCTGTATGCCCTGCAATACGTCGAGAGACGTTCCGGGATAGGTCAGATTGGCCGTGCCGACCTGAACTGCGCTGGCCCCGGCCATGATAAACTCCAACGCATCCACAGCGTTGCTAATGCCACCGCAGCCTATCAAGGGGATATGCACAACTTTCGCCGCCTGGTACACCATGTAGAGGGCTATGGGCTTGACAGCAGGGCCTGACAAGCCCCCGGTAACATATCCCAAACCAGGTCTTCTTGTGCCAGTATCAATCGACATGCCCCTTACGGTGTTGATAAGAGACACTGCATCGGCTCCGGCACCCTCCACCGCCAGGGCGATCTCCCTGATGTCAGTCACATTAGGGCTCAGTTTCACCATGATTGGCAGACTACTCGCAGCCTTGACCTCAGCGACTAGCTCAGCGGCAAGCCTGGCATCCGTTCCGAACTCAATCGCTCCCGCTGAGACATTGGGGCAACTGATATTGAGCTCAATACCACCAATGCCCGAGATGCCTTCCAACTTGCTCACCACGCTGACGTATTCGTCAAACGTCTCGCCGGCAACATTGACGATAACTGGCACCTGCCATCCCGACCATACGGGCGCCTTTTCCGCAATCAGCTCGTCAACACCGATATTCTCCAAGCCGACAGAATTGAGCAAGCCACAGCTTGTCTCCACAAGCCGTGGCTGCGGGTTGCCCTTCCGAGGCAAAAGGGTAATGCCCTTACAAATGATCGCTCCCAGCTTCTGTATGTCCACAAGCTCGCCATACTCTGTGCCATAGCCAAAGGTGCCTGAGGCAGTCATCACCGGGTTGTCCAGAAGCAAGCCTGTAGGATGACGGGGTGCTATCTGAGTGTGCAGGTCAAACGAGCCCTTCATGGTTCAGTCGCCTAATTATTGCAGCAAGGCTACCTCTGAGGCAATACGCCTGAGTAGTCAGCTATGATAAAATCTTGCCTGGTGGAGAAAGCAGACTACATTATTCGCCCAATGGAGGATGTGGACATTCCTCAAGTATCCGAGATTGACCACCAGGCCTTCCCCGCTGAGTCTCTCTTTCGCCCTTATACCTCATACAAACATGAGATCCACAACTCCGTAGCTCATTATCTGGTAGCCTGCACAGAAACGACGCCACCGGATACAGACAGCAGAAAGGAGCCTTGGCTCAGACGCCTTCTTGTTCGCCTGCCCGCAATGCTATTCGGCGCAGAGCACAGCAATTCCTATGGCACGCAAATGAAACGTATCCTTGGCTTCGTAGGCCTGTGGATCATGTTAAATGAGGCGCACATAATTGCTATCGCTGTAGAAAACAATTACCGCCGACTTGGAATAGGCGAAGACCTGCTGATTGCCATCATAGAGCTGGCGGCCGGGTTGAATGCTGACTTCATCACCTTGGAGGTACGCGCCTCGAACACGATGGCACAGGCACTCTATGAGAAGTATAGTTTCCGTGTGGTTGGCAGGCGCTCTGGCTATTACTCAGACAACGGCGAAGACGCTGTGCTTATGAGCACGGACAGTATTACGTCAGACTCATTCACGGCGCATTGCCAGCAACTGAAGGAAGCTCACAGGCGAAAGTGGAAGGACAGCTAGGCGGCTGGAGTCTCAACAAGGGTATCTCACCCGTACTTTCCTAGAATAGCTCTGAAGGAATCGACAACAAAAGCCAACTGCTCTTTGTCAGCGGCAAACGTTGAGACCTTGACGGTTCTAGTCATCCCTGGCTGTAGCCCCCAGATTCCTCTTGTCTTCAACTCCTTGTAGAGGAAATATCCCCTGTCTCGAACACGTTTAGAGATGTCGTAGAACATTGGCGTTTCAAAGGCCAACAGATCGTGTCTATGCGGCTTCTCTCCCAGTTGCCTGAATCCTAGCTTCTCCAGCTCAGCGGAAAACCACTGCGCTTTGGATACCTGCTCATCCCAATGACCGACCCTTTCCTCAACTTGAGGGAAAGAGGCCATAAGTGTGACTAGCGGCACACCTCGCAAGGTGCAGCCGAGACACTCAACCTCCTTGTTGCCATGGGCCTTGGACTTCCTCAAGACCAGTTCCTCCCATTTCTTCCTCATTCCCAGCACCCCAGAAGGCCCAGCAGAAGCCATGCTCTTATGGCCGCTGCCAATGATGAAATCGGCGCCGAGGGCATCCATTCTGACTGGCATTCTGCCAACGGCGTATGCGGCATTCAATACATACGGAATATCGTAGTGCTGAGCTATTTCTCCCAGTCTCCTGGCATCAGGAAGATTCCCGTATTTGCCATCAGGATAGGTCAGGACAATCAACCTTGGCTTATGTCTTTCTATAAGCGGCTCGTATTCATCTACGTTGATCCTGAACTCTGGATAACCGGAGTGCGGCCCCTCAATCACTTCCAGTTCTGTCCTCTCAGCAGCAACCGCAGTGGTATAGTGTCTATTGCCATCAACGATAACTGAGTCGCCGGGCTTAGCCAGAGAATGCATCACCATGAACATGCCATCCCTCGCCCCATAGGTGACGGCGGCAACCTCACAGCCCAGAAAAGGAGGCAGAACTTCGCGCACAAACTGCCGGACAGGAGGGATCGTTATGTCACTCAAATCACCCGAGCAGAAGTCGCACACCGAATAGCCATCTCCAAATTCCGTCAATGCCTCTCTAGCAGCATCGGTGAGGATCCCACCCGCCTGCAGAGGCATGATATTAATCATGCCTCTATGTGGGCTGCGTAGTGGGGTAAGTTTCTGCGGCAGCTTACTCACTGTGTGCTTCTCGGGACTTTTCCCGTAATACATGTGCCTTTATGGTCACGAACACGGCACCGCCAACCCCTATCGGTTTCTGTTGCCCTTCTATGTACTGTCGTATGGCCTCAGGGATTTGCAGGTTGAGGTCAGAGAGGTGTTTTACTGTCTTCACCTGGTAGACAATGTCATTGTCGCTCTTCTCCACTAAGGCCGCCGCTCCCATTGCTATACCACGCATATAGTTCACCCCTGTCCATACTCCTGAGGCGACGACGTCGCTATAGATAGTACCGTCAGCCACGCAAATCTCGTTGAAGCCAGCCGGCCCAATTAGCCTCTTGCCCGCTTCTTCCTCTACGACCCATACCTCAACAGAGTCATCACTCCAAGCCAAGAACTCACATGGCGCTACCTCATCTTTGTGCTCTCGAGCACTCCCCTCAATCGCCCTCGCTATCTCCCTTGCCCTATCGCTCACAGGGCTGGAGATATACCCAACGGACTTCGCGATCTCCTCGTCCGAATACTCAAAAACGGAGAACTGAGGGAATACCAGTCTTCTCACGTCATCCGCCTCAGACAATACCATCGCCAGACGCTCAATACCTATCCCAGCATTGAACACAGGATACCTGATGTCGAAATTTGCCAAGGCTATGGGTGAGTACATTCCAATATCAGCGATTTCGACCAGGTCTCCCCCGGACGTAGCAAAGACCTCTTCTTCGTGGCCAAGGGCGTAATACTTGGACGTTGCAGCCTTCCTCTCAAACTTGACATCTGCAAAGCCATATTGTCTTAGGACTTCCTCTGTTATCGCCCTTCCAGCGGCCAAAGACATCTCAGGGTCCATTATCACCAGCGACGCCGAATGGTGAACCCGCAAATGGTGGGCATCTTCCCTTTGCTCATTGCGATAGCGCGGGCCCACCGAGAACAGGCACAGCGGCAACCCTGCCCGGTCCTGCAACGCAGCCAAGGTGTGAAACCATGTAGCTGTCATATGGCTTCTCAGGGTCTTGTTGCTCGGCAAAGGCCGAAGGCTGTAAAGCTCGGGGAAGACCTTATCCACTATCTCCGTAGCCTGGTAATCGGAAATGCCCAGTCCATCCATTAGCTTCTCAATAAGGTCATCTGCCTCGATATCGCCCTTCTTATACCCTCTCAGGATCATCTGCAGGCTCTCAACATCAACCTTCCTCCCCACTATCTTCTCGACCTGGCCCATTTTCCGGGCGCTCACTCCTATCTCAGGGCGAGGCAACTCCGCCAAGTAGAAGGCCCTATCGAGAATGACCCGAGACTCAGGCCCGTATTGCTTCACCACGTCGCTATCGGGCAGGATCGTCAGGTTCTCCACCTCGTCAAAGCCAAGGTTCAGCAGGATTTCCCTGGATTTCTGTATCAGTTCGCGCAGGGGGTGAGGTTTGCCTTTGCCCGGCAAGCTGACTCTGGTGTCAGTTGGAATATACCCTGCAGTCGACATCCAAGCTTCGACGAAATTCCTTCTTGCCTGCTCCTTTATTTGGCTTAAGTCGAACTCGGCCATGCTTGGTCCTTACTCCAGCGGAATGAATTGCAGCAAATACTGCTTCAGCGTATTCAGCATCTCTTCAGTAGCATCCCGCTTGTTTTCTTCTCTCCCGCCCCGAAACATATGCTCTTTGCTCAGACTACCCTCTCTAGCCGCCAAGCCAAGGTAAAACAGCCCCACGGGCTTGCCAAGACTACCGCCGGAGGGACCGGCAATTCCGGTATCCGCAATGCATATGTCCACAGCCAGCACCCTTCTCCCACCCTCAGCCATCTCTATCGCCGTCTGTTCGCTGGCAGCTCCATGCGCTTCTATGGTCTTACTATCCACCCCCAGAACGTTGATCTTTACTTCATTGCTATAGGCCACTACGGAACCCCCAAAGTAGTCAGAGCTGCCTGGCACATCGGTAAGCCTATCGGCCACTCTGCCGCCAGTAGCTGACTCGGCCGTGCCTATGCTCAATGACCTGCCTGTTTGAACCCGGTATCTCGCCAGCAGTTGAGCAATCTCTACTTCGGGTTTTGCCACCTGTCTCCGACTATTCTAGCAGTTTCCCCCTGTTCCAATTCCACACCCCCGGGCGAGCCAAGTCTCATAAGAGCCTA
>DAOVBS010000068.1 GCA_030670425.1 Chloroflexota bacterium
AACCTACGACCAACCGGTTATGAGCCGGCCGCTCTGCCACTGAGCTACGAGCCCCAGATTGCTCGACAGCGGGAGACGGGATTCGAACCCGCGACACCCTGCTTGGAAGGCAGGAACTCTACCGCTGAGTTACTCCCGCATACCACACTCAGCTTATCAAGCCAGTAGACGTGCGTCAATTGCGGTTATGGTATTGCCTGCCCGGTCAGACCCGATTGAGCCGACTACTTCCCCGTGAAGGTGCCTTTCCTCTTCTCCAAGAAAGCCGCAACCCCTTCTTTCAGGTCTTCAGTGCTCCAGCACTGGGAGAAGCACTGGAGTTCCAGGCTGTTTGCGTTCTCCAGAGCCAAGTCATAGCCGTAGTTGATGGCATGCTTGGCCATTCTCAGAGCAAACGGAGGCAACCCTGCCAGCCTTTGAGCGAACTTCTTTGTTTCCTCCATCAACTGTTCAGCAGGAAAGACCCTGTTGACCAGCCCTATCTCGTAGGCACGCTGGGCTGGAATCTGCTCTCCGCTCATGATAAGTTCTCTCGCTAGCCCTATCCCAACGAGCCTCGACAGCCTCTGAGTGCCTCCCATTCCAGGAATCAATCCCAGCAAGATCTCCGGTTGACCGAAACGCGCTTTGTCGGAGGCAAACCTCATGTCACAGGCCATGGAGATCTCCAATCCCCCACCCAGAGCATATCCATTCACGGCAGCTACTATAGGCTTCCCCATAGTCTCCATGATTCTGACAACGTTATGACCGAGCTCAGCGAAACCCATGATCATTGCAGGGCTCTTGCCGACAAATTCGTTGATGTCTGCTCCGGCAATAAACGCCTTGTCACCTATCCCGGTCAAGATGACAACCCTGACGGTTCCATCCTGCTTGCACTCACTCATGGCGCTGCCAAGTTCCTGCATTGTCTCTTCATTCAGAGCGTTCAGCACCTCGGGGCGATTGAAGGTGACGGTAGCGATGCTACCCTCAACACCAAACATGATATTCTTGTATTCCACGATTAACCTCCTTTTCTTAGAACCACCGGCTATTTCTCGCCGTAGTCATAAAATCCCCTGCCGGCCTTTCTGCCAAGATAGCCCGCGTCCACGTATTTCTTCAACAACGGACACGGTCTATACTTCGGGTCACCAATGCCGGAATAGAGCACTTCCATAACGTTCAGAATGACGTCCAGTCCAATAAGGTCGGCTAACTCCAATGGTCCCATAGGATGGTTAAAGCCAAGCTTCAGCACTTTGTCAATAGACTCCACAGTTCCCACACCCTCATACAGCGCATAGACTGCCTCATTCATCATAGGACACATAATCCTATTTGAAATAAACCCCGGGAAATCGTTTGCCTCCACAGGGCTCTTGCCTAGTCTCTCCGCCAGTCTGTAGGTCGTCTCAAATGTGTCTCTTGACGTAGCCAGTCCGTTGATGACTTCGACCAACTTCATGACACGGGCAGGGTTAAAAAAATGCATGCCGATGACCAGTTCCGGCCTCTTTGTTGCCGCGGCGATCTTCGTAATAGGAATGGAAGATGTATTTGTCGCCAGAATGACTCCGGGGCTACAGGTCTTGTCCAGATCCCTGAAGATGTTGAGCTTCAAGTCCAGTCTCTCTACGGCAGCCTCCAAGACAAAGTCGGCGCTCTCCATGTCCTCAATCTTGATGCTTCTCTTGATGCGCGCCAGCGTCTCTGCCTTTTGAGCGGCCGTGATCCTTTCCTTGGACACCAAGCCCTCGAGGCTTCTGGTGATAGCATCAACCCCCTTATCCACGAAGTCGTCCGCAATATCGTTCAAAATGACGTCGAGCGCTCCGACTTGAGCGGCGACCTGTGCGATCCCGCTTCCCATGGTTCCCGCGCCTACTATCCCAATCGTGTTGATCTCCATTCGGCCTCCTTGTTCTCAGTTAACTCTCGGCTCCCGATGTCGGCGCTCATAAGGCAGCGGTACTCGTAGACCGAACCGACAGTGGCCGCCATGACAGTACATACCCTTGGCGTTTATGAACTCAGGACAGGCTGCAGGCAAGACGAACTCCACCCTACTCACTTCCCTGCGAGAGTGTAGCAGACGGCAGCTTCAGAAATCAACCCAAACTAGCCACCCCCCTCACGTCTGGGGCACCGTAGTCCACAGCTCCCGAGCACTAGACCCGATATCTATCTATGGTATCCTCATCTAAGTCGATGCCAAGCCCTGGCCCCTCGGGTACATGGACAAATCCTTCCGCGTCAATCTCCATCTTCTGCTTCGTAACGTCAAGCCTCAATGGGCTCTCCTCCACGCAGTACTCAAAGATGAACGCGGTCTTGCGTGAAACAAGCCAGTGCAAGCCGGCAGCCAAGTTGATGCCGGTGGTGTAAAAGTGGTTAACCACCCTTAGCCCGCGATCCTCAGCCATGTCAGCAATTCTCACAGCTTCCGTGAAACCGTTCCTTGCCAGGTCAATCTGCGCTATGTTGATTCCGCCACGCTCAATCAGGTCCCTCCACGCGAACCTTCCAGAGTCGCCCTCACCAGCAGCAATCGATATCCTGGAGAGGCTAGTCAGTTTCCTATACCCCTCTAGGTTATCCTGCTCGAGAGGTTCTTCCAGCCAGAGGATCTTGTAGTCCTCAAACTGTCTGGCACGGCGTATTGCCGTCATGGTATCCCAGCAACAACCGGCGTCTATCAGCACATCATTTTTGTCGCCGACCCCACGGCGGGCCCCATCCACCAGATCCAAGTCCAAGCTCTCGCTCTCCCCCATGGGCGCCCATCCAAACTTCACAGCCGTGAATCCCCTGTCTACCCATTTTCTGCCGATTTCGCAGGTCTCTCCACCATCTCGGCCAAACAGGATACTGGCATAGGCTCGCACCTTCTTACGGAATGCACCACCGAGTAGCTGGTAGATCGGCTGGTTGTAGTATTTGCCGGCGATGTCCCACAAGGCAACATCAATGCCGCCGATCACATGGACGACCACTCCCCTACGGCCATAGTAGAAGCTGGATTGATATAGCCTCTCATTTATTACTCTGATGTCCAGTGGGTTCATACCTACGAGTATGCGCCCCAGACCTGACACCAGCGTATGACTGAACGGGGCCTCCACAACAGCCAGGGCTACACGGGGACACGAATCTACCTCACCGATTCCTACAATGCCTTCGTCGGTGTGGATCTTGAGAATGAGCGAGTTCTGCGCACCTGACGCCTTGTCGACGACCTCGGATTCTGGCAACCGAAGTTCGATTGCTTCCACGTTTGTGATCTTCATGGCTTCTTCCTCCTTCTTTTCAATCCGACTTCAGCACAACTGCTTTCCTGCAATCACACGCGCTTTCCTACAATACCTTGTACTTAGCGTAAGCATCCCGTAGCATTGTCCCTTTGAGCAATTCGTCGCGAACCAGGTCTTCCTTCCCTACTTTCTCCAGAGCCAGTGGAATCACTTCTTTCTCGAGTTCCTTGGGAATAACAGCCACGCCATCTATGTCTCCAAATACGATGTCCCCCGGCCTGACAAGAACATCTCCGCAGTTCACTGGACAACCATGGTCGATGACAACGCTTCGGCCTGCAGAGTCAACCAGTTTCCTCCCGATGGCAAAGGTGGGGAACTTCATTCTGCTGATCTGCGCAACATCCCTTGTGTAGCCATCGACAATTGCTCCGCGCGCGCCACGGGCTCGCGCTGCCGTCGAGAGCAACTCGCCCCAGAAGCAGGTACGCGTCGAGCGATTCGTGGATACTACGATCACGTCATTGGGCCTCAGGGAATCAACAGCTTCAATCTCAGCTCGGTACGGGTCGTCGCGAAGTTCAAATATGTCTGCACTTAGGACTGGATATGCTCTTCCGACCACAATTGCCCCCTGGTACATAGAACATACGTCCGCTCTCATAACCTGGTCGCGTGCACCTAAATGGTCTAGAATATCGGAGACTACCGAAGCGTATAGCTTCTCCTGCATTGCGTCGAACATCTCCTGTTCACTCTTGAACTCAGGCATTTCCACACCTCCTTTGGTCATAATGCTGATTCCCCATCCCTGGACCACTGTCAAGTCATATCTC
>DAOVBS010000015.1 GCA_030670425.1 Chloroflexota bacterium
GTCAACCCTGACATCGGTGAGCGCAGGCTGGCTAACCTCCTTCGTGGCTGGAGTCTCGAACTTAAGGAAATCCTGGGCGGGCTGGGAGTCAATGCCCTGGAAAGCCTTCGTGGCAACAGGCTACATTTGAGAGGTATTGGGCTCACGGATACGGAACTCGAGATTCTGGGAGTAAAGATGGTAGGAGGCTAGCATGGGAGGCAGGATCAACAGGAACAAAGGCGATTCAGTGGTGGAGGTGGATGCCTGCGGTATCTCGACCCGCGAGCTGAACGCAACATTGAGGGAAACGGCGTCTAACGGGACCCAAAGGATTGAGCTGCATAATGTCTGCGGGCAGAGATATATTGGTACTAACGTAGACAAGCCAATAGAAATTGAGGTCTTTGGCACTCCAGGCAATGACCTGGGAGCCTTCATGCACGGACCGAGGATCATAGTACACGGTAATGCCCAGGACGGCTGCGGGAACACTATGAATGAAGGGGAAATAATCATTCACGGCCACGCCGGAGACATCGCTTGTTTGTCAGCCAGGGGAGGCAAGGTCTTTGTCCGAGAAGATGTTGGCTACCGGGCGGGTATTCACATGAAGGAGTATCAAGATAAGAAGCCAGTGCTGGTCATCGGCGGCACTGCCCAGGACTTCCTTGGCGAGTACATGGCGGGAGGCACTCTAGTTCTGCTAGGACTAAACCTCAATGGTGATGAGCATCACAAAGCCAAGTTCATCGGCACTGGAATGCATGGCGGAGTGATCTACCTGAGGGGAAGTGTGGAGAGCTACCAGCTAGGCAAAGAAGTGGGTGTTGCTGACCTGGAAGAAGAAGACCGCCAGGTTCTTCAGCAATTGGTTGGCGAGTTCGCTTCTCATTTCGGCTATGAAACCGGGGAGATACTCAATCATAAGTTTATTAAACTCTTCCCTCGTTGTCTCCGACCTTACGGCCGGCTCTATGCCTATTGACGTACTGCGCTGGGGAATAGACGATGTTTCGCATATCCGTGATAACCGAGGGAGGTAGCAAGATAACCGAACTCTGTTCGAGGCTCAGTCAAAACGGGTTCACCTGCTCCACCACCTGTGATGGTGGCGAGGTAGTAGAGGAAGTCCTCGAGAGATCCCCGGATCTGGTGCTGGTGGATGTAGATGACTATTCCAGAGCACGGGAGCTGTCCCAGATGATAAAGAAGGAAAGACCCTTGCCAGTGGTTGCCCTGGTCAATCGGGAGAGGCTAGACAACGTGGATGGTCATCTGGATATCGATGATTTTGTTGTCAAGCCATGCGAGGCAAAAGAAATAGAGCTGAGGGCAAAACGACTGCTCCGCAGAGCCAACAATGCCGACAATAACGACCTTATCAGATGTGGCGACCTGGTAATGGACCTGGTCAAGTATGAAGTGTCCGTAGGTGGTGAGCCGATAATGCTCACCTTCAAGGAATATGAGTTGCTCAAGTTTCTGGCCGGTAATAAGGGTCGCGTCTTCACTCGCGAAGCTTTGCTCAACAGAGTCTGGGGCTACGATTACTATGGCGGTGATAGAACCGTTGATGTGCACATAAGGAGACTCAGAAGCAAGATAGAGGATTCCACTCACACCTTCATTGAGACGGTGAGAAACATCGGCTATCGACTTAGAGAATGATATGAGCGTTTCCGATTTGTAGTACAGACGATAGGTTTTGGCGACGAAAGGAGATTTGTATGTGTGGAATTGCAGGTTGTTATGGCGGGCGAGATATCGATATTGTAAATCGGATGCTCGACGCCTTGCCTCATCGGGGACCGAATGACCGCGGCATTCATACCTTCAGTAGTACTGTTCTGGGCCATACCAGACTATCAATAGTTGATGTGGCTAAAGGTCATCAGCCAATTCTAGGCAATGATGGGAGAACAGGCATTATCTGTAATGGTGAAATCTATAACTTCCGTGAACTCAGAGAGAGGCTCTCGCCTAAGTACCGATTCGCCACTGATTCTGACACCGAGGTCATACTTCACCTGTATCAGGAGAAAGGGCCTGAGGGTGTAACAGACCTGGATGGGATGTTCGCTTTTGCTATCTTTGATGGGGATGATCTAATACTGGCTCGTGACCCCATTGGGATAAAGCCACTTTACTATGGCTATGTGGGCGACCAACTTTGTTTCACTTCGGAGCTTGGCGCCATGACACTGGCCGGCGTAGGCGAGGTTCATGAATTCCCGGCGGGCCATTACTATACAAATAAAGAAGGGTTTGTCCAGTACTATCAAGTACCAGAGATTCAAGACCACCTGCTAAATGATGTAGAGGAAGTAAGCGAGCACATTCGTAATACATTTGTTAGGGCAGTCAAGAAGCGATTACTAGCGGATAGGGAAATCCACGTTGGCTCTTTCTGCAGCGGTGGTATTGACAGCAGTCTGGTAGCCGCGATCGCTGCCGAGGAAATACCTCATCTCCACACCTTTGTAGTGGGCATGATAGACGAAAATGGGAACGAGAGCGATGATCTCAAAGCGTCAAGAATTGCCGCGGAACATATTGGGTCAACGCACCATGAGCTAATCTTCACCGAGGAAGACTACTACGAGGCGTTACCGACTGTTATCAATAAGCTCGAAAGTTATGATCCTTCACTCGTGCGTTGTGCTGTTCCATGCTACTTCACCTGCAAGCTGGCGGCGGAGTATGTCACAGTGGTGCTCACTGGCGAAGGAGCAGACGAGATATTCAGTGGCTATCACTATATGAAACATTACCCCATGGACAAGCTGAATTGGGAGGCAAGGCGCTGCATTAGCAACCTTCATAACATCAATCTGCAACGGGCGGATCGTATGGGTATGTATTTCAGCTTGGAGCTCAGGGTGCCTTTCTTGGATGTGGCTATGGTGGACCTCGCCATGAAAATCCCTCCCGAACTCAAGATGAGACAGTTAGAAAACAGTGATGGCAAGATTGAGAAATGGATTCTGCGCAAGGCATTTGAAGGAACTGGATATCTGCCTGACGATATACTCTGGCGCTATAAGGTCCAGTATACGCAGGGAGCCGGCTGTGAGAGTCTGGGGGAGAAGTTGGCTGAGTCAGAAGTGAGTGAGGAAGAGTATGAGCGCATTAAGGCAGAGAATCCCAAGGCAGTAATTAATAGCCGTGAGGCAGCCTACTACTTCAAGATATTTCGTCAGTTTCACCCACAAGACTCTGTGCTCGGTTCCATCGGCATCTGGACTGGTTTTGATTTTGATGAGGAGAGGGAGCGGGTTCGAGGGACTGTCGATGGTGACCTGAAACATGCGCGGGAAGAGGAGGTAGGAGAGCGGGGAATGACATATTGAACTTCTGCCGTAACCTGATATCTGCTGATTGAGGTTGAGACAGAAGATGATCCCTCACTGTAGGTAGATATCAGCACCCGGACTTACGGGGATCAGCGGAATGAGTGGGAAGTCGCGCTCTTTGTAACACAAACGTAACCTCCGCGAAATCTGTTGGAAACACCGTGGGACTAACATGACGATGAAGGCAAGCTAAGGAGGCGAATAGCAATAATGGAAGCCCCCGAGATTTCGACAGAGATGGTAACGGCCATCAACACTATCTGGGTGCTGGTGACGGCGTTCCTGGTGTTTTTCATGCAGCCGGGGTTCGCTCTGCTGGAGGCCGGACTCATCCGAGTGAAGAACGTCGGCAACATACTGATGAAGAACCTCATGGACTTCTGCATGGCTTCGTTGGGCTACTGGGCAGTGGGATTCGCCCTGATGTATGGTGTGGGCAATCTCTTTGTTGGGGGTAGCTACTTCTTCCTTGCTGGCGTTCCTGAGCAGATGAGTGGTGTTCCTTCGCTTGCTTTCTGGCTGTTCCAACTGGTTTTTGCGGGGACAGCAGCCACTATTGTTGCCGGGGCTATGGCCGAGAGGACGAAGTTTGCTGCCTACCTCATCTACAGTCTGGCGATTGGCGCTCTTATCTATCCAATTGCGGGGCACTGGGTGTGGGGTGGTGGCTGGCTAGGAAATCTAGGCTTCCTTGACTTCGCCGGCTCTACCGTAGTTCACAGTGTCGGGGGCTGGGCTGGACTGATGGGAGCAATTATCCTTGGCCCTCGCCTGGGCAAGTACAACGAGGATGGCTCGCCTAATGCCATTCCAGGGCATAGCGTGCCCCTGGCGGTGCTCGGGATGTTCATACTGTGGTTTGGGTGGTTTGGCTTCAACCCGGGCAGCACCCTGTCGGGCATGGAGACGGAGCTTATCGCCAAGGTGGCGGTCAATACTAATCTGGCGGCAGCAGTCGGGGCGATTGTGGCCATGGTGGTTGCCTGGTTGAAGACAGGCAAGCCTGATATCGGACTGACCATTAACGGGGCGCTGGCCGGACTTGTCGCTATTACCGCGGGTTGCGCCTTTGTTACCCCGCTGAATTCTATCATGATCGGTGCTATCGCCGGAGTAATAGCAGTCTATGGTGTCTCGTTCCTGGACAAAGTAAGGGTTGACGATCCAGTGGGGGCGGTGCCGGTGCATGCCTTTGCTGGAGTGTGGGGGACGCTGGCCGTGGGGCTTTTTCATGAGACCGGTGGGCTGTTTTATGGTGGTGGGTGGGGCCAGTTGGGCGTCCAGGCGATTGGCGTGGCCGCCGTATTTGCCTGGGCTGCCGTAACTGTCGGTAGCGTCTTTCTTATTATCAAGTACACCATCGGGCTAAGGGTAGGCTATGAGGAGGAAATGATGGGACTGGACTACGGAGAACATGCAGTGAACTCGTATCCCGATTTTGAAGTCTCCTCCTCACACTCAAGAGCTGCGAGATAGGAGTAGTAGTGATGAAGAAGATTGAAGCCATAATTCGTCCTGAGCGCCTCGAGATAGTGAGGAAGGCACTGGAAGAACTGAGCTACCCGGGCGTAACCATTTTCGAGGTCAAAGGTCACGGGAAGCAGAAGGGAATAACTCAGCAGTGGCGAGGCCAGGAATACAGGATAGACTTTATCCCCAAGCTAAAGATTGAGATTGTTGTCCTCGATGAAGATGTGCCCAAAACGCTGAACGCCATTGCTAGAAATGCAAAGACCGGCGAGATGGGAGACGGAAAGATCTTCATCCTGCCAGTCGAGGGTGCGATTCGCATCAGGACCGGCGAGGAGGGAGAAAGAGCAATCTAGAGAGGGTGCAGACAAACGAGGGAGGTAAGGATGTGCTGAACTGAGAGATTGGAAGAATGCAGCTTAACGAGGGCAAAGAAAACAGACGGAGGCAAGAAATGGCAGACAAAGTCACAAGCAGAGAAGAAGGCAAAGAATACGTACTCAAGAACGCCAAGGAACACGATGTCAAGTTCATCCGGCTCTGGTTCACCGACATTCTGGGCATGCTCAAGAGCTTTGCCATTACCGTAGAGGAGTTGGAGGGTGCCCTGGAACAGGGGATGGGCTTCGACGGCTCCTCAATCGAAGGCTTTGCCCGTATCGACGAAAGCGATATGGTGGCTATGCCTGACCCAGACACCTTCCAGCTACTTCCCTGGCGACCCCGGGAGCACAACGCTGTTGCCCGAATGTTCTGTGACATTCTGAGGCCTGGTGGTGAGCCTTTTGAGGGCGATCCCAGGTATGTCTTGAAGAGGAATCTGGAACGGGCTGCTGACAAAGGGTACACTTTCTATGTCGGGCCTGAGCTGGAGTACTTCTACTTCAAGGATTCAAATGATACCCAGGGCCTAGACGCGGGGGGCTACTTTGACATGACTCCCCTGGATGCAGCCACTGACTTGAGACGAGAAACAGTCCTTACGTTGGAGGAGATGGGCATTCCTGTTGAGTACTCCCATCACGAGGTTGCTGCCAGCCAGCACGAAATAGACATGAGATATACTGACGCTCTTACCATGGCAGATAACGTGATGACCTATCGGCTGGTGGTCAAACAGATAGCATTGAAGAGTGGATTCTATGCCACTTTCATGCCCAAGCCTGTTTTCGGCATAAACGGGAGCGGCATGCACGTACACCAATCACTGTTCAAGGGAGATGCGAATGCCTTCTTCGACGGGAAAGACGAGTATCATTTGTCCAAAGTAGCCAGAAGCTACATAGCCGGCATACTGAGGCACGCTCCTGAAATCACGGCTGTCACCAGCCAGTGGGTCAACTCCTACAAGCGTCTGGTGCCCGGCTACGAGGCGCCGGTGTATCTTTCCTGGGCGCGGCGCAATAGGGCAGACCTCATCAGAGTTCCCGAGTATCAACCAGGCAATGAAAAAGCGACGAGGATAGAGTTCAGGTCCCCTGATCCTGCCTGCAATCCTTACCTCGCCTTCAGCGTGATGCTGGCCGCCGGACTGGAAGGAATTGAGAAAGAGTACGAGGCACCCGAGCCGGTGCAGGAAAACGTCTATGAGATGAGCGAGGAGGAAAGACAGAGAAGGGGTATAGGGACCCTGCCTGCCAGCCTGTGGGAAGCTATTCAACTGACTGAGGAGAGCGAGCTTGTGCGCAAGGCCCTTGGCGACCACGTCTTCCGCGCTTTCATTAGCAATAAGAAGATCGAGTGGGACCAGTACCGGACCCAAGTAACCCAATACGAGATCAAGAAATACCTGCCCATTCTCTGAGTAGATGTCAGCGTGTAGCCGACAGGGGGATGATGCTATTTGAAGCGACTGCGGCTTGGCATGGCTCAGGTCAACACCGTCGTGGGTGACTTCGACGGCAATACGCAGAAAATCCTGGGAGTCATCAACCAGGCCAGGTCTTTGGAGGTCGACCTTCTGACCTTCCCTGAGCTGGCCATCTGCGGCTACCCGCCGGAGGACCTGCTGCTTAAACCCCAGTTTATTGAACAGAACTCGCGGTGCCTGAGCAGAGTGGTTGACGGCTCTTCAGGATTGGCCGTCGTGGTTGGCTTTATCGATGCCAGGGAAGATATCTATGACGCCGCCGCCGTAATCCATGATGGCAAGGTGGTTGGTGTTTACCACAAAGTCTATTTGCCCAACTACGGCGTCTTCGACGAGAACCGCTACTTCCGTGCAGGGAGCGAATGTCCGGTTTATGTCCTCTATGGAGTCGCCATCGGCGTCAGTATCTGTGAAGACATCTGGTATGAGGCCGGGCCGGCTACTGCCCAGGCTCATTCCGGGGCTGAGGTGATAGTCAACATAAGTGCCTCACCGTATCACTTCGGCAAAGGAGACTGGAGAGAGAGAATGCTGGCAACCCGGGCCTCGGACAACGTTGCCATCTTCGCCTACAACAACCTGGTGGGTGGACAGGATGAATTGGTCTTCGACGGCAACAGCATGGTGGTGGACGAGAAAGGTAGATTAGTAGCCAGGGGCAAGCAGTTTGAAGAGGACCTGATAGTTGCTGACCTGGATGTCGAGTCTGTCTTTCGTACGCGCCTTCATGACCCCAGGTGGAGGAAAGAAACGCCCCTGTTGCAGGAGCAGGGATGGCGTGTCAGCAAGACAGTGATATCTGAAGCACCGGCGGAGCGCCCCAAGCCTCTGTTGCCTGAAAGACCTCTCCAGGTGCGCCCTCCTCTGGGGGAGGTCTACGATGCTCTGGTGCTGGGCACACGTGACTATGTCCGCAAGAACGGCTTTGACAGGGTGCTGATTGGCCTTTCCGGCGGCATCGATTCCAGCCTGGTGGCGGCTATTGCTGTTGACGCCCTGGGGAGCCCGAAAGTGGTTGGGGCGGCGATGCCGTCGAGGTACTCATCCGCTGGAAGCATCTCGGACGCTGAGCTTCTGGCGCAGAACCTGGGCATCAAGCTGGTAACTATTCCCATTGAGAAGGCTTTCAAAGCCTATCTGGATATGCTCGCCGAGCCATTTGCCGGGACCGAACCCGATGTGGCTGAGGAGAACATCCAGGCCCGCATCCGGGGCAACATCCTTATGGCACTATCGAACAAATTCGGTTGGCTGGTCCTCACTACGGGCAACAAGAGCGAGATGGCTACCGGCTATGCCACGCTGTACGGAGACATGGCTGGTGGGTTCGCTGTTGTCAAAGATGTGCCCAAGACCATGGTCTACGAGCTGGCCAAGTACCGAAACTCCGTGGCTGGCCGCGAACTGATACCTTCCACTGTCATCGAGAAACAACCTTCGGCGGAACTGAGACCGGAACAGAAGGACATTGACACCCTACCTCCATACGAGCTGCTCGACCCGATTCTGACCGCTTACGTGGAAGAGGACAAGAGCATCGAGCAGATTGTGGCTATGGGGTTTGATGAAGAGGAGGTCAAGCGGGCTGCCCGACTGGTGGATAGGAGTGAATACAAACGCCGCCAGGCACCACCAGGGACAAAAATAACTCCCAGGGCTTTTGGTCGGGACAGGCGGCTGCCCATTACCAGCAGATTCACCGAATTGTAGACACCTCAGGGGAGCATGCTGCCGATGAGTTCCGGCCATATCCGCTCTATGTGGGGCTTGAGCTCGGCCACGCTGTCTTCAACCGCCTGTACCGCGGCGCCTATCTCTTTCTCTGTCATGGGAGAGGAGACGCAGAACAGGCCTCTGTCCGGCGTGAAGATACCCCTGTTGATGAGCGACAGGTGAAACAGGTGCATCAGGTCGGGATTGTTGCTTTCTCTCGATGTCCTCCCGTCCACCACA
>DAOVBS010000011.1 GCA_030670425.1 Chloroflexota bacterium
CAATCATGTAGGCCGCAACTATGCTCAGGAGCAAGCTAAGAGAGGTAACGGCGTTTGGGCCTATGCCAGTGCGAGCTAGGACTGCCGCTAGTGGGTCAGCGATGCGCGAACCCGTAGACCTTCGAATCTCCGCCAGGGTTGTCATAGACTTCCTTACATTGTAGCAGGAGCTGTTATATTACCCTCGGGGAATGAACGGAGGGCGCGGCATGTTCCAAATGGGTGCCGGGTGAAGCGTCACTGCTGTGCCGCGAAAGCAGTTCACGATTCGGTGGCGGCTGACCTGACTTCAGGCAGCGAGATGGGTTTTTCTTGCCCCTGTCCTGCGATGAATGCCTCAGTTCTTGAGCGAGCTTCATCATCGGCGTACTGGATTGGCGGAGACTTCATGAAGTAGGCTGCCGGCGCTACAATGGTTCCGCTAAGGCCACGATCCAGGGCCAACTTGCAGCATCTGATAGCATCGATGACGACACCTGCTGAGTTGGGACTATCCCAGACCTCCAGCTTCATCTCCAGATTCAGGGGGACATCGCCGAAGGTGCGCCCTTCCATCTTGATGTGGCAGAACTTGCGGTCAGTCAGCCAGGGAACGTAGTCGCTGGGGCCAACGTGGATATTGTCAGCCCCGAGATCATAGTCTAGCTGCGAAGTAACCGCATTGGTCTTCGAGACCTTCTTGGATTCCAGGCGCTCTCGCTCAAGCATATTGTAGAAATCGGTATTGCCGCCAAAGTTCAACTGGTAAGTTCGCTCGAGCCTGACGCCCCGGTCACGGAAAAGCCGGGTCAGCACCCGGTGAGTGATGGTAGCTCCAACCTGCGACTTGATGTCATCGCCGATGACGGGCAATCCGCAGTCGGCGAAGCGCTTCTGCCAGTACGCTTCACGAGCAATGAAAACCGGTATGCAGTTGACAAAGCCGCAACCAGCTCTCAGTATCTGTTCCACATACCACTTGGTCGCTTCCTCGCTCCCCACAGGCAGGTAGCTGACGACCACATCAGTTCCAGTCTCCTTGAGAATTTCTATCACGTCGGCGGTTGGCCCCGGCGCTTTGGTGATGATCTGAGAGAGGTACTTGCCCAGACCATCGTGGGTCATGCCCCGCTCGACTCTTACCCCGGTCTTGGGCACATCGCAGAACTTGAAAGTGTTGTTGGGTGGGGTGTAGATGGCCTTGGATATGTCCTTGCCCACTTTGTTCTTGTCAATATCAAACGCGGCCACGAAGTTGATATCGGAAATATGATAGCCTGCCAGACTGACGTGCATCAGACCAGGAACGAATTCGTCCGCGCTGGCGTTCTTGTAGTAGTAAACGCCCTGAACCAGAGAAGAGGCGCAATTGCCAACTCCTATGATGGCTACGTTCACTTTGCTCATGACCTGTCTTTCCTCCTTGTGCATGCGGCAAAGAAGAACATCTGCTGTCTCAGCTGGATGAGGCGAGTCCCCGCCGTGGTGAGAAGGACTGCGTCCCGGATTCCACTCGGCTCTGTCACCAGAAGGCTAGCCCTTTCCTATTCTGAATACCTTCGTTCCGCATGCCGAGCAAGTTCCGCGGACTGCCGGCCTCCCATTCTTGAGCGTAATCTGCTCAGCATTCTTTATCTCCGTCTTTCTCCGACACTTGAAGCAATATCCTTGCATCAAAACAACCTCCTTCCTGATGCCCAAATGGCTCAACTACCATATATTATCAAGCGTCGGCATGTCAATTCCTAACATCTCGTAGCTGCCTACGAGCTACTTGATAGAAAGCCTTGAGGGCTTGAAAAAACCCTCTATTTCGGTCATGCTTGGGAGAAGGAAGGGAACCCGAGAATAGGTCGCGCCAGGGGTTCGCAGTATCACAGAGGGAGGACCAGGAATGTCGAATGAAAGCTCGAGAGAGGAAGTCCTGAATCAGCTTGAACAAAGGGCGGGCGACTACGAGGAGAGGTCCGGTTGCTGTGCCCAGGGATGTCTCTTGGCGCTTCAAGAGCAGTTCAAGCTGGGTGACGCGTTGACCTTTAAAGCAGCCACCGCTATGCCGGGCGTTGCTCTAAGGGGGGAGACCTGCGGAGCAGTAATCGGTGCTGTGATGGCCATCGGCCTGGCCTATGGCAGGGAAAGCCTGGATGACTGGGAGGGGTTTCTGAGGGCGATCAAGCACGCGAGAAGGTTCTGTCGCAGGTTTGAAAAGGAGTTTGGCAGCCTGATGTGCCGTGATGTCGTGAAAGTCCAGTGTGGCAGGAGCTTCAATCTGGCTGATCCTGTGGAATCCAAGGAGTTTGAACAGTCCGGCGGCTACAGGAAGTGCCGTGTCCCCCCTGGAAAGGCAGCTCGCATCGCCGGCGAGATAATTCTGGAAAGGGAAGACCCAGCCTGAATGCTCGGATCACCTGTCGGTCCGGAGCTTATGGAGGTATGGGACAGTATCCTTGTCCCTCCTTTCAGTCCTCCAGTTCAACCACTACCTCGCAGTAGGGGTCCCCGCCCGGCAGTATTTTGGTGATAAGAGGTTTCTTGACCTTAACGCCGAGCTCGTCGAAAGTGCCCTGTTCCATGGCCTCAAGCAGCACGCTGCATATCCTGGGGCATTTCTCATATGCCTTGGCCTGAGAGCACTCATACTCGTGTTTCACCGCTCTCTTCTTGCCAGTCTCCACCCATTCGCCCCTTACGCCGGAGTTGTTGTCTTCGATGTCCATTATCCTGCCGAGACAACGGGCATCGTTGAGGTCGTTGATCTTCATGATCCGTACCAGGCTTGCCGCTCGTCGACGGCCGACTTCGTACATCGCCTTCTTGGCGATTTCCCAGACCTCGTCGCCGAATCTCTCACCCAGGGGAAACAGGATCTCGGTCAAGAATATTCCAAGGGTGCGGCCGCCCAGCTCGACCATCCTGTCAACCTCTGTGTCGGGGAGGAATATCGTCTTCCTATCTTCACCCAGGGGTGGAATCTCACTCACATACTCTGCGACGTGGGTACCGTGCTCATATTTTCTCTCCACTCTGCGGGCCATTGATTTGTACCTCCTAGCTGCACGAATACTGCTGGCGTCTCAGACAACGAGCATCCTGAAAAGTCCCACCATTGGTGCCCGGTCAATCCAGCTTGCGGGTAAGCTAGCACTTTTGCTGTGCCCTGTCAAAATAGCCATGGGTGTGCGTTCAGCAGCCTGAGGGGATTCCCCGGTGGTGGTCAGGACTGGTCGAAGCGCCACTATGTGGACTTTGGGAGCGATTTGTGGTTCAATTCCAAGGGTTCTGAATTTGAACGGAAGGGGTGGCGATGCTCACCCGCGTGGTTCGATTGGTGGGGCAGAATCTGCTAGAAGGAGAGCCAAGTGGAGAGAAACAGCTTCATAGTTGAGAAGTCGGGGCCGGTGGCCGTAGTCACCACAAACCGCCCTGAGAAGCTTAATGCTTTTACCTTGTCGTACCTCTTCGACTTCAAGAGATTGATTGACGACCTGAGGGTGGATTTGGAGACGCGTTTCGTGGTGTTTACCGGAGCAGGGAGGGCGTTCTGTGCGGGAATCGACATAGGCAAGGAGGAGAGAGACCTCTGGTATGCCAGTCCGCTGCAGCCTAACGAGCGTCTCTACCAGCAGAACGGGCAGGATATTGTGCGGAGCTTGGAGAATCTGCATCAGGTGACAATTGCCGCAGTCAACGGTGCGTGTGTAGGGCTTGGCCTGTGCATAGCCACGAACTGCGATTTCAGAGTTGCCTCGGAAAAGGCTTACTTCAGCATTCCTGAGACCGCCTTGGGCATCCCTTACTCGAACGGGTGTGTGTATAGTCTTCTGGCCCTTGTTGGCCCTGCCAACGCTAAGAGGATGATTATGACCTGCGATAGGATAGGTGCCCAGGAGGCGCTGACCATGGGATTGGTAGGCAAGGTCGTGCCGTCAGAGCACCTGATGGATGAAGCAATGGGACTGGCCGAGACAATGGCCTCCAAAGGTCCCACTGCAATCAGGCTGGTGAAAAGGATGATCAATGCGGCAACGACTGCCCAGACGCGTGACTTGTGTATGCTTGAGTCCGAGATGGTGGCTGCGTTATATGGCAGTGAGAATCCCTTCGAGGAGGGCCTGGAGGCCTACAGGGAGAAGAGGAAGGCCCGATTCACTACAGAAAGATAGCGGGCGCTGCAGGACGGCCGGGTTCGCAGTGAAAGGGAAGGAATACGAACGGAGTTCTCTGCCAAGGAAAGACCTGGGTCCAGTTCTCCTCGGAGAGATGAAACGGAAGGAACCGGAGGCCAGGTATCCTCGGGACCTGTCTCCGGAAGAGCAGTAAGCGAAAGGAGGGAATCTTCATGGATTTTCACTTGACGGAAGAAGAGAAGATGTTGCAGGCGACGGCCCGGGATTTTGCCAGAAAGGAGCTCGAGCCGGTGGCGTCCAGGATAGATGAAGCAGAGGAGTTTGCCTGGGAGAACTTCAAGAAGATGGCTGAACTGGGGTTCACCGGTCTGGCCATCCCGCCGGAATATGGAGGTAGTGGGGGCAGCATGGTAGCTCTTGTTGCAGTGATGGAGGAGCTTGCCAAGGCTTGTGCCTCCACCTGTGATATCCTGGACGCGCACGTGGGCTTGTGCGCTCGCCCGATATGCCTCTACGGAACGGAAGAACAGAAGAAGGAGTTCCTGCCATCTCTTGCCGATGGGAAGAAAGTGGGTGCCTTCGCCATAACTGAAGCCGAAGCTGGAAGCGACATAGCTGCCATCAAGACTACAGCCGTGAGGAACGGAGACTCGTATGTTCTTAATGGGTCCAAGCTATTCATTACCAACGGCCCTGTCTGCGACATCGTGGTAGTGTTCGCGAACATGCCCGCCCTGGCACCACGCGGCATGACGGCTTTCATTGTGGAGACAGACACGCCAGGGTTCAGCAGGGGGCCTCAGTACAGGAAGCTGGGCATGCACGGCGCCACCAATGCCGAGTTGATATTTGACAACGTTCGAGTGCCGGTGGCCAACCGGCTGGGCGATGAGGGAAAGGGGATGAGGATCTGTCTTGCCACCTTGGATGAAGGTAGGTTGGGTATTGCCGCACAGTCCGTAGGCATTGGTCAGGCAGTCCTGGAGCAGGCAATACGCTATGCCAAAGAGAGGAGACAGTTCGGGAGTCTTATCAGCCAGAACCAGGCAATTCAGTGGATGCTGGTGGATATGGCCACCAGGATTGAGGCTGCAAGACTACTCACTTATCAAGCAGCGGCCCTGCTGGACGCGAACGCGCGGATTAGCAAGGAGGCAGCCATGGCCAAGCTGTTTGCCAGCGAAGCGTGCATGGATATAGCTGTGAAAGGTATCCAGATATTCGGTGGCTATGGCTACATGATGGATTCTCCAATGCAGCGCTACCTCCGCGATGCCAAGTTGACGCAGATATACGAGGGAACATCGGAAGTCCAGCGAATGGTGATCGCCAGAGCACTTCTGACGTAGTCGGCGCAGACGTGGGGAGGGCCAGGGCACAGGCGTTTACTGATCTGTGAGTATTAGTAGCTTTGTGCCAGGCAGGTGGGATGTCTTGATGTTAACCCCTGCCAACTGATTGTAGGCGGCAGGGTTGCGGAGGTCAGTGATGAAGAGCAAGGAAGAATACATTGAAAGTTTGAAAAAGCTGAAACCCGAGGTCTACATGTTCGGGGAGCGGGTCAAGAGTGTCGTGGACCATCCCATTATCAGACCTTCAGTGAATGCGATGGCAGCAACCTATGAATTGGCCCGCGGTGATGTGATGACGGCTACCTCCCATCTAACTGGCAACCGGATAAACCGCTTCACTCATATTCATCAAAGCAATGCTGACCTGGTGAATAAGTCGAAGATGGAGAGAATGCTTGGCTGCTATACCGGTGCCTGTTTTCAGCGCTGTGCTGGGATGGATGCATTGAACGCCCTCTCTATAGTCACTTACGAGATCGATCAGAAGCACGGTACCGAATACAATAGGCGGTTTCTGAAGTATCTGGGATACGTGCAGGAAGACGACCTGGCCTGCGGTGCTGCTATGACAGATGCCAAGGGTGATAGGAGCCTTCGGCCAGCAGAACAGCCTGATCCGGACCAGTATCTCCATGTAGTCAAGGAGGACGAAAGCGGCATTGTGGTGCGCGGCAGCAAGCTACACCAAACAGGAGTTCTCAACTCGCATGACATCATCGCTATGCCGACCAGAGCTATGAGGGCAGAAGACAGAGACTACGCTGTCTCATTCGCCATACCCAGCGATACCGCGGGCATTATGTATATCTATGGCCGGCAGCCATGCGACACACGGAAGATGGAAGGTGGAACCTTTGATGTTGGCAACCTGTACTACGGAGGCCACGAATGCATGGTCATCTTCGATGACGTATTTGTCCCCTGGGAGCGCGTGTTCATGTATCGGGAATACGAGTTCGCTGCCGGTCTGGTGGAGAGGTTCGCCTCGTATCATCGACAGAGCTACGCCTGTAAGGCGGGAATGGGAGATGTCTTGATCGGTGCTGCCCAGACCATTGCCGAGTATAACGGTGTTGCGCAGGCCCCTCACGTGAGGGACAAGATCACCGAGATGAATCATCTTAACGAAACCATATTCTGCTGTAGCCTTGCCTGTGCCTACGAAGGTAGCAGGGAAGCTTGTGGAACGTACTACGTGAATTCCCTGATGGCCAACATTACCAAGCTGCACGTGACGAGAATCCCATATGAGCTGGCCAAACTGGCGCACGAGATTGCTGGTGGTGCAGTGGTGACAATGCCTTCTGAAAAGGATTTCAGGGACCCCAAGATAGGCAAGTATGTTGCCAGGTATCTTCAGGGTGTTGAGGGCGTTCCTGCGGAGTATCGCATTCGTATGCTGCGATTGATCGAAAGCCTTACGATGGGTCTGGGGGCGGCATGTTATCTGCCGGAGTCTATGCATGGGGCAGGCTCGCCGCAGGCGCAGAAGATCATGATCGGGAGACAGGCCAATTTGGGGGGGAAGAAACAAGCCGCAAAGAGGCTGTGCGGGATTGAGTAGACAACCGTTTAGAGCCGCTGCGGGGTCTGCCGCGGATCTCATTCACTGCTGTAGGCTAGACGTCAGGCTTCTGAATATCGCTAACTTGCTCGATTATCCCCAGCAGGGTCGCTCCCCGCTCAATGGAATCGTCGTAGCGAAAGCTGAGCTGCGGAACGTGTCTCAGCCTCAGGCGTGAAGACAGCTCTCTGCGCAGGAATCCGGAGGCAGCATTGAAACCTGCTAGCATCTCTGTCTTGTTCTCTTCGTTTCCCAAGATACTGACGAAGACCTTGGCATAGGTGAGGTCGGGGGAGACTGACACCTGCGTTACGGAAATAAGGGTGCTGAGTCTGGGATCGTTGACCTCGCGCTCGAGCAGCCAACTTATCTCTTGTTTGATGGTCTTGTTCAATCGCTCAGTGCGTCTAGACACCCTAGGCCTCTCGAAGAGCAAACAAGGACTGACTGGGAGGCTGTGTTAGGTTACCTTCTCTCTTCTGTAGAGTTCGATGATGTCACCGACTTGGAAGTCGCCAAATCCTTCTAGGCCCACGCCACATTCAAGGCCAGCAGCGACTTCGGCGATGTCGTCCTTGAAGCGTCTCAAGCCCGACACACGGGACTCGCAGACTACCTCGTTCTGCCTCAGTACCTTGGCTTTGGCATCCCGCCACATTTTGCCTTCCTTGACATACACTCCCGCAACCTTAATTCGCTTGCTGCTAGAGAATACCGCCCGTACCTCAGCACGTCCGCCGAGGACATCGGCATAGGTTGGCTGCAGCATCCCCTTCAGCGCCCTGTCCATATCTTCCTCGAGTCGATAGATCACGTCGTAATGCTGAATGCTCACTCCTTCGGCCTCAGCTAGCTGCTGTGCTCCAGGAGCTAGACTGGTGTTGAAGCCAATAACGATACCTTTCGAGGCCGAGGCCAGAAGCACATCGCTCTCCGTGATGCTGCCGCTGGAAGCCTGAACGATATTGGCTCTCGTCTTTTCGGTATTCAGTTGCTCTATGCAGTTCCTTATTGGCTCTATGCTGCCTTGAACATCCGTCTTCAAGACGATGTTGAGTTCCTTCAGTTGTCCGTTGCTTATTTGGCTGGAAAGGACGCTTAGACTCAGGGGCACGCGCGCCCTTGGAGACTCATGTCTTTCTGCAATGCTTCGTGCTTGGTGCTCGTCGGCAACTGTGGCGAAGAGTTCACCAGCCTCTGGCACCGCGTTGAGGCCAAGGATCCCCACTGGATTCGATGGTTCGGCCTTCTTGACCCGGGTTCCGTTGTCATCGAACATGGCTTTGACTTTGCCCCAGGTATGACCGGCAACCAGGATCTGGCCAATCTCCAGGGTGCCCTTTTGAATCAGGAGGGTAGCCAGAACACCTTTCGTCTTGTCAAGCTTGGCCTCAATGACAATGCCTTCTGCAGCGCAATCGGGAACAGCTTTCAGGTCCAATATGTCAGCAACGAGGAAAAGGTTTTCCAGCAAATCAGGGATTCCTTGCCCTTGCTTGGCCGAGATCGGAACGCAGACGATATCGCCACCCCATTCCTCGATAATCAAACCCGAATCCGCAAGCTGTTGTTTGGCGCGGTCGATATTGGCATCTGGCTTGTCAGTCTTGTTAAGAGCAACCACCAGGGGTACTCGTGCGGCCTTGGCATGGCTTATGGCCTCGATGGTCTGGGGCATGACGCCATCATCGGCGGCGACTACCAGGATTACTATGTCGGTTGCCTGTGCTCCGCGAGCCCTCATGGCGGTGAAAGCTTTGTGGCCGGGGGTGTCTAGAAAGGTAATTCTGCGTCCGTCCACCACGGCTTGATAGGCGCCCGTGTGCTGGGTAATAGCCCCGGCCTCATGAGCAGTCACATTCGTCTTCCTGATAGCGTCCAGGAGAGTCGTCTTGCCGTGGTCGACATGTCCCATCACGGTGACTACCGGAGGGCGGGGTTTCAGTTTACCCCTGCTTCGCCCTGCGCGCGAAGGCTGGACGTGACGCTCTGCCTGTTGCTTGACCTTGTAGCCAAAATCTTGGGCTACCCTCGCGGCGGTATCGAAATCGATGGTTTGGTTGATATTAGCCATGACACCCTGCCGCATGAGTTGCTTGATGGCCTTCGCTGGCTCTATCTCTAGCTTGTCGGCCAGTTGTTTCACAGTCAGAGAAAGCGCAAGCTCGAGTTTGGCTGAACTTGGGTGACTTGTTACACCCGTGTCTTTCGCTTTCCGGCTGACATTTGACTCTAGCTTTCGGCTACTCAATCCCAGTCTCTCCTTGGCAAGATGCTGTGTACGTCAGCAGAGCTTGACGATCGTCATTGCTAAGCTTTGTCCGCAGGGCATGTTCTAAACGGTTCCCTTTCAGTGCTAGCTCCCAGCAGTTCTTCTGTGGACATAGATAGGCGCCCCTGCCTAGTTTCTTGGCAGATAGGTCCACCTCAACATTTCCATCGTTGGTACACACCAAGCGGATCAAGGCTTTCTTGTCTCTCGTCTGTCTGCAGGCTATGCAAGTACGTTGAGGGAGACGCTTATTCCTCATGCTCTTCCTCCTCAACGTGCACCTTGCGTTTCCTATGCACCTTACTTGTAGTTTTGCCTTTCGCCGGTGTGCCGAATTTCCTTCTGTCTGGCATGATGTCCTCGGCGAAGCGGATCTGGGTTTTCTCTGCTTGGCCCTCGGAAGTGGCTTCCGCAGCGGATGTGAATACGTCACTGGCCAGAAGTACCTCCAGTTTTTCACCTCCGGTTTCGGCAGGCGATTCAATTTCCTCGACAACGGGCTCTGTTTCTTGGATTTCGCTCGGTGGGATAGAGGGCAGTCCTTCCTCTATTGCCGGCTCGGTAACAGGCTCCGGCAAGCTTGGCTTCTCTGCCTCAGCGGCAGAGACGCTCTTGATGTCGATTCGCCAACCTGTCAGCCTGGCTGCCAGTCGGGCGTTTTGCCCTCCTTTCCCTATGGCTAGAGATAGCTGCTTGTCGGGAACA